>NZ_JBSGDB010000522.1:0-5790 GCF_053602155.1 Streptomyces sp. NPDC004561 | reverse complement strand
CTGGAGGTGGAGCGCTGGTGCGCCCGGGCAGATCGGGTCGACCGGGAGGTGCTGGACCGCTGCGAGGGCGCCGTGCTGGACGTCGGCTGCGGGCCGGGCCGGCTGGTGGCGGAACTCGCGGCCCGGGGCCGTACCGTGCTCGGCATCGACGTCAGTGACGCAGCCGTCGAGCACACGGCGGGGCTCGGCGGCCAGGCACTCGTCCGCTCGGTGTTCGAGCCGCTGCCCGGCGAGGGCCGCTGGGACACCGTGCTGCTCATGGACGGCAACATCGGCATCGGCGGGGACCCGGCCGCCCTGCTGGAGCGGGTGGCCGGGCTGCTGCGGCCGGGCGGTCTGCTGATCGCGGAGACCGTTCCGGCCGACGTCGACGAACGCGCCCGGGTCCAGGTGGTCGACGTGACCGGCGGCCCGCACGGCACCGGCGCCCCGTTTCCCTGGGCCCGCCTCGGGACCCGGGCCCTGCTCCGCTACGCGCGCGGGGCCGGCTGGCGGCCCGTCGCTCAGTGGGGCGCCGGTGGCCGGCGCTTCGCCGCCCTGCGCACTCGCCACACCAGCAGCACCGCCGAGCCGCCGAAGAGCACGGCGGTGATCAGCAGCCAGCGGGCGAGGAAGCCGTCCGGGGACAGTCCGGTGGTCAACCGGTAGCGCTGGTCCTCCATCCCGCTGATCAGCGGGAACCAGACGAGCAGCAGCAGGCCGGACAGCGCGGCCGGGACCCGCACGTACGGGGTCCGGGCCCGCCGCCCGGCCGCCCCGAGGCCGTGCACGACCGCCCGGTCCGCGACCGCGTACAACGGCAGCAGGACGAGGTCGTGCAGCAGGGCGGCGGCGACGATCCACAACGCCACCCCGAACCAGTCACCGGCGAACAGCCGGACACCGGCGTAGGCGGCGAGCGCGAACGAGCAGACGAGCAGCAGCAGCTGGAAGGGGCTGCCGAGCGGCACGCGACGCGGCATCACAGGGCTCCGAAGGTCAGCCGGCCCACCCACTTGGTGTTGAGCACGCCGGGCGCGGCGGGCACGATGACGCGTGCCGGGTGGCCGTGGTCCAGGGACAGTTCCTCGCCGTTGACGTACAGGGCGAGCAGGGAGCGCGGATCGGCCACCTGGTTGGCGCGCAGGGCCGCGCGGCGGAAGGCGCCGTGCCGTTGCAGGGACTCCACGAGCACGTCCGGCGGGTTCCCGTCGTATCCGACGAGCGCCGCGAGGTCCCGCAGCCGGACCCCGCGCCACCACTGGTCTGCGGTCGACCAGCCCTCCACGCAGGCGATGGGCAACGACGAGCTGTGCAGGGGCAGTCGGAGCAGTTCGGCGCGGCTGAGCCGGACGGTGCCGGTGCGGCCGGTGACGACGAGGCGCCAGGCGTCCTCGTGGATGTCGGCCGGGGTGATCCCGGCGTAGGCGGCCGTCTTGTTGATCTGGAAGCCGTTCGGGCCGCCCCCCGGGTCGGCCGCGCCGTGCGGCGCGAGCAGGGCCGTACGGCGGAAGGGCCCGCCCAGGCTCTGTCCGACCGTGGTCACGAACAGCAGCAGCGACCCGGCGCCGACCAGGCCCAGCGCGCCGCGCCGGGAGACGGTGGCCGGAGCCGGGTTCGGGGACACCAGGTCGTCGGCCTCGTCCTCGCGCAGCCGTCGCCGCACCGCTCGCAGCGCCGTCGGCGTCTTCAGCGCGGCATGGGCGACGAAGGCCGCGAAGAACACCCAGGCGCCGTAGAAGTGCAGTGGGTAGAAGGAGCCCGGGAAGACGTAGTCCAGCTGGACGTTGAGCACCCCGGTGGTGAACTCGAACAGCCCGCCGCCGACCAGCAGCAGCAGTGAGATCCGCTCCAGGGCGTGGGCCACGGAGCGGGCCGGCGGCAGGGTGAACAGCCTCGGCACCACCGACCACAGCTTGGCCAGCAGCACCGGGATCAGGGTGATGCCGAGGGTGACGTGGACGCCCTGGGTGAGCCGGTACAGCCACACGGGGTCGGTCGGCCAGGCGAAGAGGTAGAAGCCGAGGAAGCCCTTGTCCGGTGTCATGTCGTTCACCCGGGACAGGCCCGGGTTGTAGGCGGCGTACGACACCAGGCCGGTCACGAACAGCACGGTGATGCCGGCGAGCAGGACGAGGCCGAGCACCGAGGTGAACCAGGTGCCGCGCAGGGGGCTGCGCCAGAAATCCGGAGAGGTGGGGAGCCGGTGATGGTCGCGCATGTCCTGACCGTAGGCCGGGAAACACCCTGAACAGGGTGCGCGACCGATGACGAAACGCTGACGTCCGGCCCCGACGGCGGCCGGCCACTGCTCGACCGGCCTAGCGTTCCGGTGTGACCCGTTCCCTCAGCCGCGACCTGTGCGCCGCCGGTGCCGCCGCCCTGCTCGTGACGGCGGCCGTCCTGGTCGGCCGCCATATCCAGGACACCCGCCACACGCTGTTCGTGCACTGGCCGCCACTGTTCGCCGACTGGGACCCGCACGTCGGCCCCGGCACACCCGCGGCGGTGGCCGTGGCGGCGGCCACCGTGGTGTACGGACCGGCCCTCGCGGTCCGCCTGCCCTGGCGCGGGCTGCTCGCGAGCGCCTGGGCGACCGCCCTGGCCTGGATCCTCTCGCTGGCGCTGGTCGACGGCTGGCACCGGGGCATCGCGGGCCGGCTGACCACCAGCAACGAGTACCTCCGGGTCATCGGCCGCTTCCACGACATCCCGGCGACGCTGCGCGACTTCACCCACCACATCGTCAGCGGCGCCCCGGCCCCCTGGCCGGCGCACATCGCCGGACATCCCCCGGCGGCCACGCTGACCTTCGTCCTGCTGGACCGGATCGGGCTGCGCGGCGGTGGCTGGGCCGGGATGTGGTGCGTCGTCGTCGGGGCGACGGGCTGCGTGGCCGTACTGGTCGCGGTCCGTGCCCTGGCCGGGGAGAGGCTCGCGCGGCGGGCCGCGCCGTTCCTGGTGCTGGCGCCCGCCGCGGTGTGGCTGGGCACTTCCGCCGACGCCTACTTCGCGGCCGTCGCCGCCTGGTCCGTGGCCGTGCTCGCCGTCGCGCTGACCCGGCGCTCCCTCGGGGCGGCGGCGACCTCGGGCCTGCTGTTCGGCCTGACCTGCTACCTCTCCTACGGCCTCACGCTCTTCGCGCTGATCGGCGCGGCGGTGCTCGTGCTCGGCCGGGGGGAACTGCGGGAGCGTCCCCTGTTGCTGCTCCCCCTGCTCGCCGGACTGGCCGTGTTCCCCGTGGTGTTCACGCTCGCGGGCTTCAACTGGTGGCAGGGATACCACCTGTTGATCACGCGTTACTACCAGGGCGTGGGCGGCACCCGGCCCTACGGCTACTGGGTGTGGGCCAACCTCGCCTGTGCCGTGGTCATCACCGGTCCGGCCACGGCGGCGGGGCTGGGGCGGACGACCGCCACGCTGCTCCCCCGCCGCGGCGGCACGCGAACCGGCCCGGACGAGGCACGAACGCGGCTCGCGGTCCTCGTCTCCGTCGCCCTGGTCGCACTGCTGGTGGCCGACCTGTCGGGCATGAGCAAGGCCGAGACGGAGCGCATCTGGCTGCCCTTCGCGCTGTGGCTCCTCCCCGCGTGCGCTCTCCTGCCCCGCCCGCGCGCCTGGCTCGCCGCCCAGGCCGTCCTCGCCCTGCTCCTCAACCACCTTCTGTTCACCGGCTGGTGACGGATGGTTGACTGCGCGGCATGGATCTCGCGCGACCGCTCCGGCCCCGCATGACCGTGCCGACGAGGTGTTCCGGCCGGGATGCGGACCGGTGCCACCCTGTCCGGCGGGACGGCCTGTGGTGAGGTCCGGTGATCTGCCGTCGCACCCCGGTGCTCTCTCGACGGCCCGGCCCGCACCCCCCTTGGACCCCGAACTGAGCGCGGCGGTGGCGGCGTTGCCGGACGGGGCGAGGGAGCCGTTCACCCTGGAGAACCTCGCCGACCGGCAGGCCCGGGATGCCGCGGCCCGGCCCAGACCGACGGTCCGGGACCTTCGGGCCGGCGGCCGCTTCGAGGTGGCCGAAGTACGCGTCCCGGGGCCACCGGGCGGGCCCGACGTCACGCTCGTGTGCGCGCGGCCCGCGGGGATCGCGGGCCCGCTGCCGTCGCTCTACTACATGCACGGCGGCGGGATGATCAGCGGCAACGCGTGGTCCGTCCTGCCGAGGCTGCTGCGCACATTTGCTCACCCGCTGGAGCTGGCCGTCGTCTCCGTCGACTACCGGCTGGCACCGGGGGCGCGGTACCCCGGACCGGTGGAGGACTGTTACGCCGGGCTCGTCGGGGTGGCCGCGCACGCGGCCGAACTGGACATCGACGCGGACCGTGTCGTCGTCGGAGGCAAGAGCGCCGGCGGCGGACTCGCGGCCGCCCTCGCCCTGCTCACCCGCGACCGGGGCGGCCCCGCGCCGATCGGGCAGCTGCTGCTGTCCCCGATGCTCGACGACCGCGGCGACACCTTCTCCAGCCGGCAGATGGCCGGCGTCGACCTCTGGGACCGCACCTCCAACGCGACCGCGTGGCAGGCCCTCCTGGGCGACCGGTACGGCGACCTCGACCTGCCCCCCTACGCGGCCCCCGCCCGCGCCACGGATCTGTCCGGGCTGCCCCCGGCCTACATCGAGGTCGGCTCCGCCGAGACCTTCAGGGACGAGGACGTGGCCTACGCCCAGGCGATCTGGCAGGCGGGCGGCCGGGCGGAACTCCATGTGTGGCCCGGGGCCTGCCACGGCTTCGACACCTTCGCACCGGAGGCGGCCCTCAGCCAGGACGCCCGCGACGCCCGCACCCGCTGGCTCCGGCGCGTCCTCACCCGGTCCGGTGCGGGCAGCGGCCCCGCCGGCTGAGCACGTGTCGCCACGCGTCGCCTAGTCGCGCACCTCGAAGCCGCCCAGGCCGTCGAACCGTACCTCGCGCACCGCGTCGAAGCCGTCCGCGGGCGAGGGTGTGCGCAGCCGCCCCAGCGTGGCCAGGACGCCGACGTCCGGGACGCGGTCGCGGCCCTGACGTGCGGCATTGCGCCGCAGCGAGCCGGCCGCGTCCGGCGGGAACCAGTACGCCGTCACGGTCGCCCCGAGGGCGTGGGCCAGCCGTACCAGCGGGTCCCACTCCCGCGGCGACGGGTTCGTGTTGTCGACCGCCACGGGCCGTCCGGCCGCCAGGTGCTCCTCCAGCAGCCGCATCTGCCGCCGCTGCTTGTTGCTGGCGCCCCTCGGGAACCGGTCCTTGCTGACCAGCTCGTACCGGCCGGACAGGCGCTGTGCGTAGAAGGTGGACTTCCCCGAGGCCTGCAGCCCGATCAGCACGGCCATGTCGGCTTCTGTCGCCATACCCGCCACGATGACACGCCGGCCCCACCCGCACGAAGCCGGCCGGTGGGTTCCGGCGGGAATGGTGGGTACGCGGTGGGAGGACATCCGGGCCGTATCGATCGGCAGGGCCGGCGGACGTGGAAGAAGTTGATGCCGATGATCTCCGAGATGGTTCTCGTACGAACGCCGGACGCCGCGCTCCACGGTGACTTCGTGGTGCCGGCGCCGGCGCGGGCGGTGGTGCTGTTCGCGCACGGCAGCGGCAGCTCCCGGCACAGCGCGCGCAACCGGATGGTGGCCGCGGAGCTGCGCACGGCCGGGTTCGGCACGCTGCTGCTGGACCTGCTCAGCGAGCGGGAGGAGCGGCACGACGCGCTGACCGGTGAGCACCGCTTCGACATTCCGCTCCTCGGCCGGCGGCTGGTGGCCGCGATCGACTGGCTGGAGACGCAGCCCGACGCGCGCGGGGTGCCGGTCGTCCTGTTCGGCGCCAGTAC
>NZ_JBSGDB010000521.1:0-5794 GCF_053602155.1 Streptomyces sp. NPDC004561 | reverse complement strand
GAGCAGGAGCCAGCCGTCGAGGAAGGTCACCCACCACAGCAGCACCGGTGCGGCCGTGCCCTCGCGGACGTGCTTGCGGTACGCCTTCACCCGGCGTGGCGCGGCAGGAGGAAGGCGAGCAGGAAGGTCAGGGCGAGCATGCCGTCGACGATCCACAGCACGGTCTTCATGACGCTGCCGAAGCCGCTCTCGAAGGCCGACGACGCGGTGGCCTTCAGCGCGGCGGGCACCTGGGCGCCGGCCTGAGGGGACGTCACGGCGGCACGGGTGTCCCGCTCCAGGCGTGTGCAGGAGGCCGGGGTCGCGGCCGGGTCCTTGGCGGTGGCGCGGTCCGAGGCGCACTTGCGCAGGTCCGCCACCACACGGTCCTGAGCGGCCGGGGCGACACGCGCGGCGGCGAGCTGCCCGCGCAGGCCGTCCGCCCGGTGGTCGACGGCGGTGGCGATCCCGCCACCCAGCAGACCGAAGAACACGGTGCCGAGAAGGGCCACGCCGAAGGCGCCGCCGAGCTGCTGTACGGCGGTCATCGTGCCGGACGCCGAGCCCGTCTCGTGCTGCTCGACGCTGGCGAGCACGATGTCGAAGAACGGCGCCATGAGCAGGCCCATCCCGATGCCGGTGACGAGCAGGGACGGCAGGAGCTGCCAGGGGCCGACTCCGCTGCCCACCTTGTCGAGGGTGAGCCACACACCGAACACACCGAGCGCCATGACCAGCGCGCCCGCCTGCAGCACGGCACGTCCGAACCGGGCGACACCCTGGGCGACGCCGAAGCCGACGATCATGCCGCCCGACCAGGGCACCATCACGAGGCCCGCCTTCAGCGGCGAGTAGCCGAGTCCGAGCTGGGTGTAGAGGTTGAAGACCAGCATGAAGCCCTGCATGGTCGAGAAGAAGACCAGTCCGAGGGTCATGCCGCCGCTGAAGCCACGCTTGCGGAAGAGGCTGGGGACGACCAGCGGGTCCCGGCCGTCCTTGCTGCGGCGCGACTCGTACATGCCGAAGGCGACGAACACGACCACCGAGGCGGCCATCATCGCGAACGTCCACACGGGCCAGTCGTACTCACGGCCCTGAACCAGCGGGAAGATGATGAGCAGCGCGGCCAGCGAGACCAGGAGCATGCCGGGGATGTCCAGGCGCGGCTTGTCGCCGGACCGGCCCCTCGGCAGGTAGCGCAGGGCGCCGAGGAAGGCGGCGGCCCCCAGCGGCAGGTTGATCAGGAAGATCATCCGCCAGCCGGTGCCGAAGTAGTCGGCGTCCACGAGCCAGCCCGCCAGGATCGGCCCGCACACCGCGGACAGACCCATGACCGGGCCGAACATGCCGAACGCCTTCTGCGACTCCTTCGGCGGGAACATCTCCTTGATCATGCCGAGGCCCTGCGGCAGCATCACCGCGCCGAACAGCCCCTGTACGACGCGTGCGCCGATCAGCATCTCGGGCGACACGGCCACCGCGCACAGCAGCGAACCCAGGGTGAAGCCGGCGGCCCCCACGAGGAACATCCGGCGGCGCCCGTGGATGTCGCCGAGCCGTCCTCCGGTGACGAGGCCGACGGCCATCGAGAGGGTGTACGCGGCGGCGAGCCATTGCAGAGTGGAGGCTCCGCCGCCGAGGTCGGCCCGCATGGAGGGGCCGGCGATGTTCGTGACGACCGCGTCGAGGAGATCCATCACCTCGGCCGCGAGGATCACGAAGAGCGCAGCCCAGCGCCACCGGTAGGGCGCTGGCGAGTCGGTGGGCGTCTCGGCGGACGCGACACCGGTGGTGGACATCGGAACTCCTCGGAGGAGGGCCACGCCGGGCTGGTGACCGGGGCGCGGTGGGGCGGATGGATTGTGGTGCCCGGCTCGTTGGCCCGGCCCGGGCGGAGGGGCGGATGACTTGACGCCCCAGAGAACAGCGTTCACCCTAACGGAACAGTGCTCACTCGGCGAACGCTGTTCATTAAGATATAGCGCAACTTCGGATGCTGGACAAGATATATCGCGTTGCTTGCCGTGAAGGCCGCCGGGCGCCCGGGAGAACACTGTTCTCCCGGCACCTAGACTGTCCTCATGACCGACGCGGCCGCCGGC
Organism: Streptomyces sp. NPDC004561; assembly: GCF_053602155.1. NCBI lineage: Bacteria > Bacillati > Actinomycetota > Actinomycetes > Kitasatosporales > Streptomycetaceae > Streptomyces > Streptomyces sp. NPDC004561. Next base: position 3,713 of record NZ_JBSGDB010000521.1, on the reverse strand, counting down.
ACCCCCGCATCTCCTCCGCCGTCCCCCTGGGAGCGCGAGCGCCCCGCGCGCGCCCATGTCACCCCGGCGCGCGCCCCGTTGTCGCGTGAACGAGTGGTCGAGGCCGCCTTCACCGTGCTGGACCGCCAGGGGCTCGACGGGCTGTCGATGCGTCAGGTCGCGGCCGAGCTGGGGGTCACGGTCTCCGCCCTGTACGCCCACGTCAGCTCCAAGGACGACCTTCTGGAGTTGATGTACACCCGCCTCTTCGACGGCTTCGAGATGCCCGAACCCGACCCGGAGCGGTGGCGGGAGCAGGTGCGGGACTACGCCCGCGCGGGCCGCAAGCGGCTGCTGTCCCACCGGGACATGGCCAGGATCTCCATGGCCCACGTCCCCTTCACCGCCGAACTGCTGCCGCACGTGGAGGCGTTGCTCGCCGTCTTCCGTACCGCCGGGCTGCCCGACCGCATCGCGGCGGAGGCCGGTGACCTCATCTCCACGTACATCGACGGCTTCGTCCTGGAGGAGGGCATGTGGCAGGACCGCGCGGCCCAGCACGGCGGTGACGGTTCCTCCCTGGCGCGTCCCGACTGGCGCGAGATGGCCGACGAGATGCAGAACTACTTCGCGTCCCTGCCCGCGGGCGACTTCCCCCATCTGCGCGCCCTGGCCGGGCTGATGGTCACGGACTCCTCCGACGAACGGTTCGAGACCGGCCTGGAGATCATCCTGCGCGGCCTGGCAAGCTACCTGCCGAACCCGCCGGCCTGACGCCTTCCTCGTGGAACGGCAAGCGTGCAATCGCCGCAGCGAGGGCCGACGTGGCCGGCCGCTGCCGACCCCATCTCGGGCAAGTGCCCGTGCCGGGTGGCTACGTGGACGCGGGTGCGTCCGAGCAGCCCGCTCGTCCTCCTGCTGGCCCCCGCCCGGCAATTGGCATACGACGCGCCCACTCCGATGCCTCGTCGGTGGGCCGTGACGGAGCCTCCTTTCGTCTCGTGACGGATTATTGACCGCTGGTTCGGACTCCGCGATGCTGTGTTGCGAAACATGAGATGCGTGCCGTAATAGGCAACATCCTGTCCCTCTGTCGGTCGAGGAGTGGCCATGACTCAGCAGGTCCGTGGTGTCGTCGCGCGGAGCAAGGGCGCCCCTGTCAGCATTGAGACGATCGTCGTGCCCGACCCCGGGCCGGGTGAGGCGCTGGTCAAGATCGAGGCCTGCGGCGTCTGCCACACCGATCTGCACTATCGCGAGGGCGGCATCGGCGACGACTTCCCCTTCCTGCTGGGGCACGAGGCCGCGGGCGTGGTGGAGGCGGTCGGCGAGGGGGTCGCCGACGTGGCCCCCGGTGACTTCGTGATCCTCAACTGGCGTGCCGTGTGCGGCCGGTGCCGGGCCTGTCTGCGCGGCCGGCCGTGGTACTGCTTCGACACGCACAACGCCAAGCAGAAGATGACCCTGACCGACGGCACGGAACTCTCGCCGGCCCTGGGGGTCGGCGCCTTCGCCGAGAAGACGCTGGTGGCGGCCGGTCAGTGCACCAAGGTCGACCGGGCCGCGTCGGCGGCCGCCGCCGGACTGCTGGGCTGCGGGGTGATGGCGGGCCTCGGCGCGGCCATCAACACCGGCAACGTCGGACGCGGTGACACCGTCGCCGTGATCGGCTGCGGCGGTGTCGGAGCCGCGGCGGTCGTCGGGTCGAAGCTGGCGGGCGCGGCGAAGATCATCGCCGTGGACATCGACGACCGCAAGCTGGCCACGGCGAGCGGGCTGGGCGCGACCCACACGGTCAACTCCAAGGACGTGGAGGCGGTCGACGCGGTGCGCGAGCTGACCGGGGGCTTCGGCGCGGACGTCGTGATCGAGGCGGTGGGCCGTCCGGAGACGTACCGGCAGGCCTTCTACGCCCGCGATCTCGCCGGCACGGTGGTGCTGGTCGGCGTACCCACGCCGGAGATGAAGCTGGAGCTGCCCCTGCTGGACGTCTTCGGCCGGGGCGGGGCGCTGAAGTCGTCCTGGTACGGCGACTGCCTGCCCTCGCGCGACTTCCCGATGCTCATCGACCTCTATCTGCAGGGCCGCCTCGACCTGGACGCCTTCGTCACCGAGACCATCGCGCTGGACGAGGTCGAAAAGGCCTTCGAGCGGATGCACGGCGGGGACGTGCTGCGCTCGGTGGTGCTCCTCTGATGCCGGGCGCCCGCATCGAGCGCCTCGTCACGTCGGGGACGTTCTCCTTGGACGGCGGCACCTGGGACGTCGACAACAACGTGTGGATCGTGGGGGACGACGCCGAGGCGGTCGTCGTAGACGCCGCCCACGACGCCGGCGCCATCCTCCGGGCCCTCGGCGGACGCACCCTGCGTGCCATCGTGTGCACCCACGCGCACGACGACCACATCGGTGGCGCGCCCGAGCTGGCCGCCCGCACCGGAGCGCCGGTCCTGCTGCACGCCGACGACCTGCCGCTGTGGAAGCAGACCCATCCCGACCGGGCGCCCGACGGCGAGCTGACCGACGGGCAGCGCCTCACGGTCGCGGGCACGCCGCTGACCGTGCTGCACACCCCTGGCCATGCCCCCGGCGCCGTCTGTCTGTACGCCCCGGAGCTCTCCGCGCTCCTCGGCGGCGACACCCTGTTCGCCGGCGGGCCCGGGGCGACGGGAAGGTCGTACAGCGACTTCCCCACCATCATCGGTTCGATCAGGGACCGCCTCCTCACCCTGCCGGACGACACCGTCGTGCACACCGGCCACGGGGACACCACCACCATCGGCGCCGAGGCGCCGCACCTCCAGGAGTGGATCGACCGCGGCTTCTGACCGCCCGGTGCGCCGCGGCACCCGGACACCCCGTGACCCGAGGCATCCGGACGCCCGGCGAAAAGCGGCCCTGCCCTGGTGACGCCCCCTGCGGACGGCATCGGCGGCAGGGCCGTCGCCGCACGGTCAACGCCTTCTGTTCCACCCGCTCACCTGCGCTTTCGAGGTCGCTTCGGCATGCCCGGAAAACCGCCGTCGAAGCCCGCGCAAACCGGCCTCTGGATGCCTTGACAAGGCTTCAGGGCGGCCCCCAGACTGACGTTGCGCTCATCGCAATCCGTTTCGCTATACGCACCGAGGTGTCATGATGATTCCCGCGTGCCGTCTCGCGGATCTGCCGCGAGGCGAGGCCCACCGGCTCCACTGCGACCCGCCGGTGTCGGTGTTCCACACCGATGACGGCGAGCTCTTCGCCATCGACGACACCTGCACCCACCAGGACGCCTCGCTCGCCGACGGCTGGCTGGAGGGCTGCGAGGTCGAATGCCCGCTGCACGCCTCCAAGTTCGACCTGAGGACGGGAGCCGTGGACGCCCCTCCGGCCAAGCTCCCGGTCCGCACGCACGAGGTCGTCGTCGAGGACGGCATGGTCTACGTGCGGCTCTCCACGGAGGCGCCCAACCTGCCGCCGTGCGTCGCAGCCCGCCTGGCCGGAGGCCCCGCGTGAGGACCGTGGCCGTGGTGGGCGCCTCGCTGGCCGGTCTGTCGGCCGCGCGGTCACTGCGGCAACGGGGGTACGACGGCCGTCTGGTCGTCATCGGCGACGAGCCGCACCGCCCGTACGACAGGCCGCCGTTGTCCAAGGAGTTCCTGGCCGGCGCCATCGCCGAAGCGGACCTGGCGCTGGAGACGGACGGCGAGGAACTCGGGGCCGAGTGGGTGCTCGGCGTCCGCGCCACCGGACTC
>NZ_JBSGDB010000520.1:0-5796 GCF_053602155.1 Streptomyces sp. NPDC004561 | reverse complement strand
GACGTGCTGGGCTGTCCGCTGGTCGTGGTCCTCGGCCACGACTCGTGCGGCGCGGTCGGGGCCGCGTGCGCCGCCCTGGAGAACGGCATGACACCAGCCGGATACGTCCGGGACGTCGTCGAGCGCGTGACCCCCAGCGTGCTGGCAGCGCGGGCCGCCGGAAAGGTCGAGCCCGAGGAGATCCTCGCCGAGCACATAAGGCACACCGTCGACCTGCTGCTGGACCGCTCCCGGGTACTCGCCGAGAAGGTCTCCGCCGGCCAGGCCGCCGTGGTGGGCCTGTGCTACCGCCTGGCCGACGGCAGCGCACAGCTCGTCGCCTCTCGCGGCCTCGACGCGGCGGTCCCCGCAGCGTCCTGACCGCCCCGGGCGTGGCTGCCCAGCGTGATGTGCCGCGGTTCGGAGGAACAATGCCGGGGCGCCGCCGGAGTTCCGGCGGTGGCTGCCTCCGACGGCAACGGACGCGTTCGCGGTTGACGGCGGCGTGTCCCGCCTGTCGTGATGACGTTGGAGGAGACGACGCGGCACGCGCGTGTCAGCGGCCCCTGATCGTGTACCGGCGTCGCGTCAGGGGCCGCGAGAAGGCGAAAGCCGCAGGTTCGAAGCAAAGATGATCACGTGATCTGTCGTCGCGTCGCGGATGCGAATCGACGTCACCTCTTGGCAGAATGCACTGGTGCAGCCGCTGCCGGTTCCCTGCCCCGCTCACCTCATCCCGGACGCGACCGGCACCAGCGCCTTCCAGGACGCCTACCACAATGCCATGGCGCACAACGCTGTGTTCGTCGCCGTCGAAACCGACGCACGCCAGCAGTGGACCGTGAAGGCGGACACTCTCACGGCCGGCTCCGGCCACACGGTCGCCGATGCCGGCAACGACGCTGTCCGGGCCGCGATCCTCCGCCTGGTCCACAACCATGAGGCCGATTTCGGCGCCTACACCGGACCGGTCTACTTCATGATGCACGGCGTAGGGAACGAAGAACGCGCCCGCGAACTCGCCGCCGCACTCCACGCCGCCCTCTACGGAGAACTGGAACCCCTGAGCCGCGCCGTCCCTCCCGCACCCTGACACGCACGCAACCATCCAGGCCGACACTCCTGCGTCTTCCGGCCGTACGCAGCCGCGGTCGGCGGACAGCTTCTCCAAGGGCACGGTGTCTGTGCTGTTCACACGGTGGGTCGGGGCCCTGCGGCGCGGCGCAGCCGGTTGGCGATCGCCAGTCCCAGCCCTTCCTCCACCGGCAGGGAGGCGACGATGAGGTCACACCCCTGATGGTCGAGCTCGCGCAGGAACCCGTACAGCCCGCGCGCATAAGCGGCCATCGAACCGGGGACCGCCACGACGGCGTGCGCCTTCACCGGGGCGGCGGTGAAGGCGGGGGGAAGGAGGACGCCCACCTGGTGCCCCAGCTCCTGCGCCCGCTCCGCTTCGCAGATGACCTTCTCCGGCTCGACGAGGACGACCCGCGCTCGCGGCGCGTAGTGGGATGGGTGCTGACCGGGCACCCGGATGCGGCCTGTGGTGGGGACCGCGAGCGGGTGCCCCAGCACCGCTTCGAGGTCCTCGCGCGTCACCCCGCCGGGCCGGAGGATGCTCGGGATCTTGCCCGTGGCGTCGACGATGGTCGACTCGACGCCGACCTCGCAAGGGCCGCCGTCCAGCACGAAGTCGACGGCATCGCCGAGCTCGGCACGGACATCGTCTGCCGTCGTGGGGCTGACCGAGCCGAAGCGGTTGGCGGACGGGGCGGTGACCCCTCCGCCGAAGGTGGACAGCAGTGCGAGTGCGACAGGGTGGTCGGGCACACGCACGGCCACCGTCTCCAAGCCACCGGTCGCTTCGAGGGGCACGCGGGAACCGCGCCGCAGGACCAGCGTGAGCGGACCCGGCCAGAAGCGCTCGGCCAGCAGCCGCGCCGTCGCCGGCACGTCCTGGACCCAGTCGTCCAACTGCTCCGCGCCACCGATGTGGACGATCAGCGGGTGAGAGGGCGGACGTCCCTTGGCCTGGAAGATGCGCGAGACAGCGGAGGGATCCTCGGCGTTCGCGCCCAGGCCATAGACGGTCTCGGTCGGGAGAGCCACCAGCCCGCCGGCGCGCAGCACGCCAGCCGCCTTCTCGATATCAGGGGTCCTTGCCATCACCCTCGCAATCCTAGGGGGCGTGCCTGGACCTCGGCCGGGTCTTCGTCTTGGCATTGAGCCTTTGGACCGTTCCGTTCGGTGCCGGGCCGCTCGACCGAAGCCCCCGAGGGGCTGCTCACCGACAGTTGAGGAGCGCACCGTGTGCCCCACGCGGGACACGGCGTCGTCATCGGTGCAAGCAACGCCTCAGCCGGAGTCGTGGTGCCGCCGGCCAGGTGGAGACCTGTGCAGGTGGAGGTGGGCTACGACCTCCTTGCCGGTTTCCAGGGCGATGGTGTGCAGGTGCGCGCACAGCCGGGTGACCAGATGCAGGCCATGGCCGCCGATCCGGCGTGCATCGGGTTCCTGTGGCCTGGGTGGATGGGGGGAGCTGTCACGGACGATGATCCTCAGCAGGGCCGTGTCGGGCCTGACCTCGAGTTCGAGACCGCCGGGGCCGGGTGCGTGGCGTCGGGCGTTGGTGACGAGTTCACTGACGACCAGCTGGGAGTCCTGGCACGTCTGCTGATCCGGCGGATGCCCGGCCCGGACGAGCAGGGTGCGTACGGCCTGCCTGGCTTCGGCTATCGGCGGGTTTTCTGCGTCCCAGACGGTGCTGTACCGCAGGGGTGCAGTCGGTTCCTCTTCGTATTCGTCTTCGTCCGGTGCCTCATTGCTCAGCGGGATGACCATGGATGTATTCCTGTGGGTTTTCCTTGCCGTCGTTACTACGTGATCGATGTCGTCGTGTTCTTTCGCATACCCGCCGTCGGCGGCTGCATGAAGCACGACTGTCAACTGGCGGGGGTGGGGCCCGTGGTGGCGATGGCGAAGTACTCGAGTGTGCCGCTGACGGTCAGGAGCCTTCTCACGGCCGGCTGCAGGGGACCGAGAAGGATCAGGTCACGGCCGCCGATCTCGTGGCGGCGGCGGGTGTCGAGGAGCGCGTTGAGAAACGCGCTGTCGGCGAAGGAGAGCTGGGACAGGTCCACCGCGGTCATGGGCAGCGCCGCTTGATCGACGAGGTGGAAGGCTGCGTCGACCTCTTCGGCGTCGTCGTGATCCAGCTCACCGCGAATGGCTATCATCAGGACCTGCTCGTAGCGGGTGACGTGCACTTTTGGCTCGGGGACAGCGGGCATCGCGCCATCTTCACAGCAGATCCACACAGAAGCGAGTCGCGCGAAGGGTGCGTGGGCGAGCCCTGTGTCAGGAGCCGCGCCCGCCTGCTCTCGGAGTCTCCCGGCCTGCCCCCTCGTCGCGTACCGGCCCGGTATCGGGTACGGCTCTACTTCTGCTCGGGGGAGTCCTGGCTCCCGGACGGCGTGGCGTCCTTGCGGCCGTCTCCGCTTCGAATCCGCTGTGCTATGTCGCGGAGCTTGACGTTGTGGTTCTGGGAGATGCGGCTGAGGACGCTGAAGGCGTCGGATTCGGAGAGGCCATGGCGTTCTCTGAGGATGCCCAGGGCCTCGCCGATGGCGTGCCGCGACTCCAGGGCGTGTTCGAGTTGCTCCTGGGTGCGTGCGCTGGCAAGGGCGACAGCGGCGTGCGAGGCGAACAGCCAGCCCGCGGTCTCACTGGCCTCGGTGAAGGCGCCGGGGCGGTACGAATACAGGTTCAGGGCCCCGAAGTCGTCCTTCTGCGTGTAGAGGAGGAAACCCATCATGCTGCCGTAACCGAGCTCGCAGGCGGCGGGCTGGAAGTGCGGCCATCGCTTGTCGGGCCGAGTGAGGTCGGGGATGCGGTACACGCGTCCGCGCGTGGTGTCGCGTGCGGCGTCGAAACAGGGCCCTTCGCCCAGCAAGCCCTGAAGACGGTCGGACCGCTCGACATGGTCGCCATGAGCGGAAAGCGAGGTGACCTCGCCTTTGCGCAGGTCCAGGATCCCCGCCTCGTCGCAGCCCTCGACCAGTTCCACCGCGGCGTTGGAGATCCGGTCGAGCGTTGCCTCCAAAGATTCCTGAGCCAAGAGATCACGGGCAAGCAGCGCCATCCTTGCGGCGAAGTCCTTCCAGTCCACGATCTTCACCTCTATTCGTCGTCGGACCTGTATGGCGCGCCTCCCACCCAGGCGACAAGCACCGGCCGGCGTGATCTGAGGCGCGGCCTCGAGGCTCACCCTCAAGTGCGGCGGATTGTGTTGCTGTGGTGGCGGAGTCGGTCGGTGTGGTGGGTGAGATGGTCGATTCGCTCGGCCAGCTCCGGGTGGCTGTCGCGTAGGTGTGGTTGCGTTTCGGTGAGCGGGGCGAGCAGTCGCGCGGCGTCGTTGTCCGCCAGGGCGTGTGCGAGCCGGCGGACGGGTGGCCGGGCGCTGTCCGGGAGGTCGGGCAGGGCCGCGATCTGGCCGGCGATCTGCCGGAGTTCACCGGCGTTGCCGCGGGCCCAGACGTCGACTGCGCGCTCGGCGGCGCGCTGGTCGCGGGTGGCTCGGACACGCTCTTCGCCAGTGCTGTCGGCGGCGCCCGGCCGGAGCCGGAGATACCTGCGCTCGGCGGCCTGGCGGCTGGCCACGCCCAGCGGCGCGGCCAGATCGGCCCAGCTCGCGCCGGCGGACCGGGCCGCCTCGATGAGACCGGGTTCCCAGCCGGCGAGCTGCTGGCGCACCTCGCGGAGCATGAGCAGCGCGGACAGCGCCTGCGCGGAGTCGGGCGGGGTGGCGGCGAAAGGCTCGTCGGGCGGGGCGGCGCGGGCCGCGCGGACGGATTCACCGATCGCACACAGGGCCGTCTCCGCGGCGACGACGGACGCCGGAGTCAGGTGCTGGGGCTGCTCGCCTGGTGAAGCCACGGGATCTTCCCTTCGTCGCCCTTCCGGTGACTTAGGTGTTTGTCATCGTTTCGGTGACATGGTACGGCGGGAGCAGGTGCAACGCATGGGCAGCACGCACTGCCCGTCTCACCGGAGGTGTTCCGCGATGTTGACGCGCACCGACCCGTTCCGTGAGCTCGACCGGCTCACCCAGCAGCTCCTCGGTGCAACCGGCACCTGGACGCGCCCGGCGACCAGCCGATGGACGCCTACCGCGAAGGCGACGCCTACGTCATCGCCCTGGACCTCCCCGGAGTGAGCCCCGACGCCATCGATATCGACGTCGAGGGAACATGCTCACCGTCAAGGCCGAACGCCGGCCGACAGCCAAGGCCGACAACGTTCGGATGGAGCTGTCCGAGCGGCCGCCGGGGTCTTCACCCGTCAGGTGGTGCTCGCCGACACCCTGGACACCGAACACATCGAGGCCGCCCACGAGGCAGGGGTGCTGATCCGGCGCGTCCCGATCGCAGAGCGCGCCAAGCCCCGCAAGATCAGCATCGGCGGATCGTCCGAACGCAAGCAGATCAGCGGCTGACCTCTCTGTGGTCCGCGGCACAGGCGAAGGCAGGCGCGAGCGCTCGACACTCCCGCCTCAGTTCGCGTTCCCTCACCGGCCCGCCTTCGACGTCTCCGGACGCCGGCCGGATTCGCCGTCCCGGGCGCAACACGCGATGACAAGCGGCGACTGCCGACCGAAACTGCGACCGTGGCGACCATGAGGCGTCCCGGCGGTCCCGGACGCGTAGCCCCGTCCACACCGCTCGATAGGTGATGCGGTCACTTCGCCGGCGTGCAACCGCGCGCCCACGAGAATCCTTGCCAAGAACGCCGGAAGGGGCCTTCCGATCAGTGAGGCCC
>NZ_JBSGDB010000519.1:0-5818 GCF_053602155.1 Streptomyces sp. NPDC004561 | reverse complement strand
GGCGGCGCGCCGCCCTGGCGGGACCGGGGAAGGGCGCCCCCGACGCGGGCGTCGACATCGTCTTTGTGCCGGTCCATCCGAAGACGGGGCGGACCTGGACCCCCGCCGGCCCGGCCGCATCGGCGTACCCGGTGCCGCTGCCGTTCGGGATGTGGCTGTCGCTGGCCTTCCCCCAGCCGTACCCACCCGTGGCCACGCCGGGCGCCATACCCGACGAGGTCCTGCGCGACGACCCGCTCCCGCCGCGCCCCCACCGCCTGTTCCGGGCCGACTCGGGAACGTTCCAGCACACCCTGGTCCGGCTACCGGCCGTCCGCAGCCCGTGGCTGCGCGAGATCCTCGAGAACCTCACCGAGCACATGCGCAACTTCCTCTTCTAGCCGTTTGACCGGATCTCTTGAGCGCAAGCCCCGTCCTACAGGGCGGGGTTGGCTCATCCTTGGCGCGGAGCAGCGCAGCGGCTCAGTTCGCTGCGTTGTCAGTGGCGTGCCCTAGGTTGATCACACCAGCCGAAGAGGGGGTGTGTTCTGATGCTGTCCGGTCGCCGGTATCTGCTCGGCCTGTCGCCCGAACAAGAGGGGATGTGCGAGGAGTTCGGCAGCATCTGCCGGTCGGTGTGGAACACAGCCTTGGAGCAGTGCCGGGAATACCGGCGGCGCGGGGCGTGGATGAACTATGCGCCGCAGTGTGCCGAGCTGGCCGATGCCAAGCGTGAGTACCCGTGGTTGAAGGCGGCACCGTCACACGCATTGCAGCAGACGCTCAAGGATGCATGCCCAGGTTTTCAGGCCGCGCATCGTGCAGTGCAGCGTGATGCCCAGGTCGGTCAGCTCGTAGGTGACCGTAATGGGCACGTTGGGCACCACGGCGCGCTGAAGCAACCCGCGCCCCTTCGTGCATGGGACCGACTCGGCGGAGCCCTTCATGAGTACCGACATGCTGTTTGACCAGGCCGTATGATGCTTCGGCGCTCACAGCGTTTCCCCGGCCGGCCACCCGTTCGGGGGGCGTTGTCGGGCGTGAGCCAGCCGGGTCGGGTTTGTCTGGGACGGTATCCGGCCGGCGCAAGAGCCCGGTCGGGCCTTATGCGAGGAGAAAACGTGTCCCAGAGCATCGCGCAGTACAAGGACGCACACACCGTCGTCTACGGCAGCTCCAGCCTGGACCGTCTCGTCACCGAGGAGCAGGCCGGCCACGCGGCCGCCTGGGAGGCCACCCGCAAGCTGAAGCAGTCCGGGCAACCGATCGACGGCCAGAACCTGCCCCACACCCTGGAGGCGCTCGCGCGCCAGCAGGCCGACCGGCTCGTGGTCGACCTCGGCCTGGACCACTTGGACGAAGAGGAGGTCAAGCGCCACGCGGCTGCCGCAGCGGCGCGTATCGCCCCCGAGTTCGTCACTGTCTGACTGCGGCGGCTCGGACGCCCTCAGGTACGGGCGGCCGCGACCAGCATCTGACGCCCGTCGCCTCCTTCGGCCCTCCCCCGGCCGAAGGGGGCACCGTCGGTCTCCCCGTGTCCTGTCCTGGCGGTGTCGAGGCGGTGACTGCGGCGGAGGCCATCGATACCGTTTCAGGGCCAGCCCACCGCGATGCGCACGTCGGGGCGGGCGGCGAGGCGTGCGCTCAGCTGACCAGTGTCAGGTGAGGTGTCGACGGGCAACCACAGCCACAAGGCCGTCGCACCGGCGATGACCGTCAGACGGCTGCCGCGCCGCCGGCGCGCACGAGGAGTTCGGCCGCGGCTTCGAGCTATCGGGCAGCGAGGCGGAGTCGGCCCACACGATGGCGGCGGTGTGCGGGCCGGTCGGGCGGTAGCCCAGCTGTGCTCCGTTCTGGTGACCCCCCGCCGCTATCACTTACCGTGATGGCGATCCGCCGATCCAGTGACACAAGGTAAGAAAAACATAAGGGTTATTGTCTGCGGAAACGTTGTTCAACCTGCGGCTTTACCGAAAACGGTAGAGGTTTCAACGGCTCACACACTCCCTCCGACATGCCGCTCCGCCGTGCTCAAGCCAGCCTGGATTCGCGAGCTGCCCCGAATGGGCGACTCGCTCCCAGGGGGGAACTCCGACGAAAACAGGAGACCCACAATGAGCTTCGCCCGAAGCCGCCGCACCCGTGCGCTCGCCGCCGGTGCCCTGTCCGCCGCTCTGCTGTCGACCGGTACGGCCGAAGCCGTCGCCGCGACCGGGACGCCGAACCCCAAGCCTTCCGTGACCCGCACTGGCACGCCGACCAAGAAGCCGTCGCCGACCGCCATGGGCTCGATCACCGTCTCGGCCAACCACAAGGCCGTCAAGGTGGGCAACACCGTGGTGTTCACCGGCCGGGTCAAGGGCATCAAGGCCGGTTCGACGCTGGTGCTCCAGCACATGCACAACGGCAAGTGGACCACGCTGAAGACCACGGCGGCCGTCAACAAGAACGGCACCTACACGATCAAGCGGACGTTCACCAACAAGGGCACCGAGCAGGTCCGGGTGGCGACCAAGTCCGGCACGTTCCACTCTTCGCCCGTCACCGTGAAGGTCAGCTGACGGTGAGCTGATGCGGGTCCCGCGCTGGATTTAGCGGCGGCGTCCGGACGGACAGCGGGGTCGGCAAGGTGATCCCTGCCCGGCCCCGCTCTGCTGGAGACGGTGGAGCGGGAGGTCCTGCACCGCGACCACGCCGCCGGCGGGCGGTCCCGGACGCTGGTCGATCCGCCCTCCGTGAGCGACCCGTACTGTGCGGAGCTGATCGGCCGATTCCGCGACGCCGGGATGGCTGGAGATCGTGCACGAGGCAACTCGTACGACATCCCGGTGTTCGCGGCCTACATCCGGTCCGAGGGCTATCCGGTCGTGTTCGCGGGGTCCGGCTGCCACGTGCTCCCGGAGATCGCCCTGTCCAGGGCGCTGACGGAGACCGCGCAGTCCCGGCTGACCTGCATCACGGGCACGCGTGACGATCTGGACTCGCACGAGGCGGCGTTCGCGGCGCAGCCCGACAAGCCCGAACTGGCCTTGCTGCCCGTGCGACTGGGCGGACTGCCCCGGCCTGCAGGTGGATCTCGAACCGAGCGTGGACCAGCTGCTCGCCCAGGCTGCGCAGCTGAGCGCCGGCTTCACAAGGCAATCGGCCTGTAGGTCATGGTCGACCACTTCCTCGGCAGACAGCTCCCGTTCCGGTGGCGGCCAGAAGACCAGGCCGCTGACGTGGCCGGACGGTCAGACCAGAGCTCCTTCGAGCCTGTCCAGCCAGTCGTTCGCCTCGTCTTCGAAGGCGTAGTCCGCCTCCATCCGTCGCGTCAGGTGCGGGTGGCCGTGCCGCACACGTCAGCACGGTTCGGGTCGAGGTTCTGCGGTCGTAGGAGTCCGTAGCAGGCCCGGTCGCCGGCGTTCCGCTCGCAACCTCCGTGGTGAACTGCGGATGGAGGAAGCCGTCATAGACCTCGCAGGCGCTGTTCGCGTTGTCCTCGTCGTAGCGTAAGACTCCCAACTTGCCTGCTGTGACCCTGGTATTGGGTCGGGCCGAGCGGCTCCGTGTCCAGCGGGCGGCGCACGATGGTCCGCTGTACCTCTGTTGGGTCGCCCTCGGCGTGGGTGACGGGATAGACGAAGGTGTTCTCGGCGTGCACAACGGAGGCGCGCGCGCCCCGTTCGAAGGGCACACGGCCGCGGACCTTGATCACATCCGGCTGCCATGGCCCGCCCTGTTGTGCTGCGGCCCGCGCGTCCTGTTGCCGCAGCCGCGCGGTGACCATGCGGGCACGGTCCGAGGGCTCCATCGGTGCTCCGGCCCGTATTTCGATCTCGTGGTCCCGGCTGAACTTCTCCCAGACCTCGTCGGGTACCGACAATCCTTCCGCGTCCCTCGCGGGTCTGCCGCTGTCCGGCTCCTGCGTGCCCATGGCCCCTCCTCGTCGTTCACCGCGCCCCGCACGCGCAGACGAGCCTGACCAGGGCGTACGCCCGCAGGCTGTGGCGCCGCATGGTGGGCGTCGGCCAGGGCACCGTTTGCCACGGCCGGCGTAGACCGCGACTGGGAGAGCACTACTTCAGTGCGACGCCGTCCCCGGCCGCCGTCGCCGAGCTGGTCGTGCCCGTTCCCGCGAAGTGCCAGCGCCAGGTGCCAGAGGCGTTCGCCGTGGTCGTCGTCTTCAGCTTGCCCGCGCTGTCGGTGGTCACCATCGTGACGGTGGTGTATGTCGAGGCACCGGACTTCTTGAGCTGGAGGGCGACCTTCTGGGCGGTGAAGCTCGGGTCAGGGCGCCGGTCACCGTCAACGACTTGCCCTTGGCGACCGGTTCGGGCGCCGCCTGGGTCGTTGTCCTCAAGCGCGCCCCGTTGCCGGCGAGCGTGCTGGCCACTGAGGGCGGGTCTTGCTTCGGCATCAGCCGTCGCGGGCAGGATGGCCATGGGGCGGTTGAGCGACAAGTAGAGACGGACACCAGGATTGGGCGCGACAGGCGAGGAGCCCCAGTGCGCCAGGAGACGCCTCGCCGGACCGCAACGATGGCTGCTGGGTGGATGGGTGTGAGTGAGGTTATGCGGTGAACGCCGGATTATCGGCCCTGGCAGCGGCAGCCACCTCGGTCATCGTGACGGTGTGCTCGATTTTCTTGGGCGAACGGCAGCAACAGCGCAGGGAAAGACGTACGCAGCGCCAGGAATTGAACGCGAAATATCTGAATCCGTTGCGGTTTCACCTGGTGGAGAACCACTTCAGGCTCTCGAGCATCAGCAGCCGCATCTCGGCCCACGGACCGAACGCCGGCATGCTGGTCATCGGAGATCCGGCGGAGGTGTCCTTCAAGGACGCCGCTTGGTTCACCGGTCCCGGCTGCGCCTTGATATCCGCGGTTTACTTGACGGCCTGTCTGTTCGCCCAGCTCAAGAAGGTCCGAGAAGACTTCCCGTATCTTCGTCTTTCCGCAGCGGACGACACCCGCCTCGCGGCACTGCTCCTGCGCGTGCAACGAGGCTTCCTCCTCAACGGCGGCGTCTACTACGTGACTCAGCCGAGCATCGGTGAGTCGGTGTGGGTCCGTGATGACGAGCGTTTACTGACGTACCGCGAGTTCTGCGAGAAGCTGCAGGACCCCACCTGGCGCGTTTGGATGGACCGGCTGATCATGTTCTACCTGGACATCGCACGCGGCGAAAAGACAGAGCGAACCGAACGCCTGCTCACGGCGCTCGCACAGCTTTCTGAGTTCCTCGACACCTGCGTCGGCGGTGGCAAATCAATTGAAAGCAGGGTGCAGGCCGAAAGCTCCTTTCCGCTTCAATGACTGGTGGGTGACGTCGGCGTTCGGCGGTTGAGGGTGTGGTGCCGAATGCCTCCCGGTAGGTCTGGGCGAAGCGGCCGTGGTCGGTTCAGCCCCGGTGTGCGGCGACCTAGGTGAAGGGCGCGGCAGTATTGTCGGAGGGGCCGGGAATGATGGAGCAGATCGCCATGACGGCGAACGGGATCCAGACCCGGAGCAGCGTGTGCTGAACGGCCGCCGAGCCCGGCGCGAGCCTGGTCAGGAAGGGGACGAGGAGCCCGGTCACGGCGAACGGGATGGTGAGGCCCGCGTGCTTCGCCGCCTCGAACACCGTCCAGGCGAGCAGGAGGAGGCCGAACACCCCCCAGGCGAGGCGTGTGGCCCAGGAGGCTGGACTTGTTGCGGCACTGGCGGTCTCATGTGTCATGGTGACTCTCTCCCCGTGTCGTGCGCTTCACGTGTCGGGACACTAGTAGTGCTTGGTCAGGTCGGTTGTGGTGGTGCGTGTCCTCTGGGCCCGGTGTGGCGTTGAGTGTGCGTGACTCCGGACGAGATTGCTGTGGT
>NZ_JBSGDB010000518.1:0-5819 GCF_053602155.1 Streptomyces sp. NPDC004561 | reverse complement strand
TTCACTCTGGGCCCGACCCCGGGGGCCGCGGCCGCCGCGGCGACCTCATCCGGCCTGGTGACGTCCAGACGCAGCGCGGAGAGGACCCCGTCGCTCACGCTCGCCGGGTCGCGTACACCGGCGTAGACCTTGGCCGCTCCCCGGTCGATCAGCGCGCGAGCGAAGGCACGGCCGATGCCACGATTGGCCCCCGTCACCAGGGCAACCGATCCCTTGATCTCCATCGCGCTTCCTTCCCGCTGAGGCCCGCCGAGCAGAGCAGGCATCGGACGAGGGGGGATCCTGCTATCGGACGGCTCGGCTCAGCTCGATTCACGGTGTGGCAGGCCCATGTCCATGCGCGGACTTACGCAGAGGGAGCATCATCCGCCTGAAACCGGGTCTGGAATCTCGGCTGCATTTCGGGCCGACACCGGGCCGCCGGACAGGCCGTCGCCACGCAGCTTTCCACGGAAAACAGTTCCTCCACCAGCCTGCACCGGACAGCGCCGCTCTGCATGGGAGAGGCGGTTTGTGTCCGTGTTCCGTTCCGGAATGCCCTCCCCTGCGCCGTCGCCCTGTCGTGGGCCATCGGTACTCGAATCGCAGCTTGGCCGCTGCCGGGTCGCCGACGCGGCTGTCGGCAGAGCGGCGGCGAAAGCCGTCGACGCGTTACGCGGCTCTCGGCAGGGGCACTGGGAAAGGCGTCCGGGCCGGGCTCGCCTCGAAGCATCCCGGCCAGAGCAGCGAAAAAGGGCCGAGCGCTATGAAGGCTGTTGTCTACCTCGGACCGTTCGATGTCGCCACGCAGGACGTGCCGGATCCACAGATCGAGAAACCCCTGGACGCGATCATCCGCATTACGACGTCCAATATCTACGGCTCCGACCTGCACCTTCCGGACCGCCTGCCGGCCGAAGAGTGGCCATCCTGGCCGGGCAAGGCGTCGAGCAGACCGAACTCGTCCAGCCACGCCAGGTCGTCAGCGACGCCGGCGCCACCACCGTCCTGCTGTCGTTGGAGGACGGCCGTGTGGACGGCCGCGTCCAGACCGTGGAGCGGGCCATGGCCTTCGTCCGGGCCTTCGCGGAGTCAGGCAAGCGGACCGGTGCCACCTGCCACGACCCATGGACGCGCCGCAGCTCTCGGATGAGAAGCAGATCATGAGCGAGCCAAGAAGCACTCGCCCCCCGGCGCTCCCGCCCGACCCCAGGGCAGCCAGGGTCGTCGTCCGGCCCTACGGCAATCCGCTGCCGCTGGGATTCTTCTCCTTCGGCATCGGCATGGCGCTGCTGGCCGGCATCGGGCTGGGCCTGATCACCGGTGAGCAGGTCCGTGCCGCCGGGATCCTGCTGGCCGTCTTCGTCTGCCCGCTGGAGTTCCTCGCCGCGGTGATGGCCTTCCTGACCCGCGACACCGGAGCGGCCACCGCGCTCGGGCTGTTCGCCACTTCCTGGGCGGGTCTCGGCGCGCTGCACATCGTCGCGCCCTCGCAGCGCACGAGCGTCGCTGTCGGCATGTACCTGTGCGCGTTCGCCCTGATGCTCATTCCGCTGGCGGCGGTCGCCTTCCTCGGCAAGACGCTGCTCGGCGCGGTCCTCACGGTCTCGATCCTGCGGGCGGTCCTCGCGGCCGCCTACCAGCTCGGCGCGCCCGAAGCCCTGGAACTGGCCAACGCGGCGGCCGCGTTGCTCCTGGTCGCGCTCGCTCTGTACTCCGGCACGGCCTTCCTCGTCGAGGACGTCCGCCAGCACACGGTCCTGCCCATCCTGCGCCGCGGCGACGCCCGGCGGGCCATCGAAGACGATCTGGGTGACCAGCACACCCGTCTGCCCAAGGAGCCGGGCATCCGCAGGCAGTTGTGACCGGCCCTTCGCGGTCTGGTGACGCTCGATGTGTTCGCGGTGGGTGCGGCGGCGGTGCCCCGGGTGTGCACGTGCCGCGCCGGGATCAGCGGCGGTGGGGCGAGGTCATCTGCGGGGTTTGATGCCGGACGGCCGGCGGAAGTCGATTCAGCCGATGGCCGAGCGGCTGCCGGACGGCAACATGCAGGCTGTGCAGCAGTTCGTGAACCTGTCGCCTTGGGATCCGCTCTCAGAGCGGTTCGATCAGCCGTGAAGGCGGCGCAGGCACAGATTTCTCCAGTGGTCACAGAGCGTCGCAACTCCATGATCACGGCACCTGTACCTGCCCCATCCGCCCCCAACCTCCCCACTGCTTATCTGCAAAGCGTCGAACGCTGCTCAGCCGATCCGCGTGCGCAGGTGCTCCAGCGCCGCTTTCAGCGCGTCCCCGGCCGCGACGGCCAGGTCGGGCTCGACACCGACGCCTTCCCAGTTGGTGCCGGTGACCGGGTTGATCGAGCGGGCGGCGGGAACGGTCACGGTAACGTGCGGGGTGACCGGAATACGGTCCGTGGGGTGGGCGCCACCGCGGGTGGTCTGGCCGATCAAGGTGGCGCGTCCCAGCACCTTCAGGTTGTACGCCAGCTCCTCTCCGCCGGAGAAGGTGAGGTCGCTGGTCAGCACGGTGACCGGGCGGTCCAGGTAGCGCGGTGCGGCGAGGTGCCCGAGGGTCCAGTACTGGCGGGTCAAGCCAGTGGCCCGCGCGTAGATGTCGCTCAGGTGTACCCCGTCGTCAGCGAAGAAGTAGCTGCACCACAACTGCACGCCCTCAGGTGAGCCGCCCCGACACTGCCGCAGGTCGATGACCAATGCCTCGGTGGGAGCGAGCAGTTGCATGGCGGCAGCGATCGCGGGACCACCCGGATCGGCGGGGGCGATCATGCGCAGGTCGAGGTAGCCGATGTTGTCGTCGAGCTGCTCGACCCGCCGGATGCCGTAGTTGTTCTCCCTGGCGTACTGCGCGAAACGGGCGCGAGCGACGTCCTCCGGCTCCTCGTCCATCGACTGCGGCTCCTCGTCCCACAACAACCGCAAATGCTTGTCCGGACAGACATTCTGGAGGTCGTCAGTGACTCGCTCGCACAGCTCCCGCACGTCCAGGTCCTGATATGCGCCTTCGTCCAGCCGACGCCGGATCGCCGCGTCGATGGCAGCCGTCTTTTCGGGGAACACGTAACCAGCGGTGATCTGGGCCAGCGCGGCTTCGAGTATCTCGTGATGAGTCGTCATGCGCGCGATGGTAGGTCCGGGTCGAACGGGTGCCCAACGGATTTCACGGCCGCTTCTTCACGTGCTCCGCTCACCGACTTCCTCGGCGATGCGACCACTCAGCACCGGACGCTGTGCGACGGCACGGTGGAGACCGCCCGCCTCATCCGGACCGCCTACCTGCGCAACCTCTTGGAGAGCATCTGATCAGCGTTCACGCTGGTGTGAGTGGGATGTCCGTTTCGATTCGCCAGGTTGGTGTGGATCTCTCCGGTCAGTTCGCGGGACATTTTGTTAGCCATCGCCCAGTGGATCATCGTGCGGGATCTTTGCGGCAGGGCTTCGTAGTCGCGCGCCAGACCACGGTGCTGCATCAGCCAGCCGAAGGTCCGCTCGATCACCCACCACTTCGGCAGCGGCTCGAACCCCTTCGTCCGCGGCCGCTGCACCACCTCCACATCGATGGGAGGTGCGCCGCTGCAGAGCGAGCGCCGGCCCGAGGTGATCGACGATGCGGTCCGCAGCCGAATTCAACACCCCGAACAACGGAGCCAGCTGCCGCAGGGTGAGGTTCGTGCGCCAGTACGCGGCGACCAGCAGGATCCGGTCCTCCAGCAGCAGAGTGATCACAACAGTCACTGCGTGATCATTTCCCTGGTTCTCCCTGCTCGAAGGCGATGCGGCAGCGTTCAACCTGCTCGGACACGTTCTCCATGAACCAGCGCATGATCTCGTAGGGTATGACGTGCTCGTCGTGGCTGTGGATACGAACCGTCGGCTCCAGGTCCGGATCCTCGTCGGGTATCACCGCCACCAGGAAGGCAGCACCCGGCAGGCGTGTCTCGGCGTTGGGGATCTCAGCCCACGCGGCCGGCGCCGGGACGGCCTCGCTCAGCTCCACACACCAGGCGTCGTCCGGCAAGGCGTAGTGGAACTGGATGGCATAGTGACGACCCGCATGAACACGCAGCTCTGGCATGTCCGCAGGCTGTCACAGCCCCGCGTCGGAGTCCCGCGAGATCCCGCTCAGCACCTGGCGCGGGCGTCGGCAAGCCTTTGCCGGCCCGCGGGTGCTGCCCGGTGGGTGCGGCGGGCTGTCAGGCGCGGGCGGCCGGCGACGTGACCTTCTCGTGGTTGCCCGCCTCGGTGATCACCACCCCGGCGTAGGAGCCGTCGCATCGACGGCGTGCCGTTCAAACCGGCCGACGGCTGTGGTGCCGTGACCGGTGCGCATACCGCCGGTATACCGCCGCTCTCCCCGTCGCGTGCAGTGTGTGGGCCGGACGCCGTGGTGGGACCGCCGCCCGGTGAACGCCAGTCGGGAGGGCCTCGATGTGTGGAAGCGCAGGGGCGAACGTCCTTCGCCCCGGATGCCGGGGATCTACGACGACGGGCCCTCAAGTCGGTGCTCGCCGCTTTTGCACCGTACCGGGGTGTGAAAGCGCCGATCGCACAATTGCGCGCGGTTCGCGGGCAGCGGTTGGAAGTCGGACGTCGGTGAGGCTCCCACGCCTGGGCGCCCCGAGACGTCGTGCCGCCGACCGGTCGAGCACGACCCGGACGGGCTCGACGCCGGCTGCGCGCGCACACTCGGGCAGAAGGGCCCGCCATGGTATACCTTCATGATCCGCACCGCCGCGCAGTTCCTCCTGAACTACAGTCGCGCGGCAGGCAGTTGCCTCGGCAGCGGCCGCCCGCGCCGTATGCCCGCGACGAGCCGGAGCCGCCGGCGCCGCTCGACGTACGCGCCGGCGCACAGGTGGCCGACGACCGCAGTTTCGTGTGCTCCGACTGCAACCTGGGCTTCGGCCGGCAAGTGCACCTCCATCTGCGGTCGGCGGCGGCCGAGGTGGCAAGGGCACGCGCCTTGGTCGGAGCGGCCCTGACCTCGTGGGGCTGCCCGCCGGGGGTCGTGGACGACGGCCGGCTACTCGTCAGCGAGTTGCTCGCGAACGCGGTCAAACACGCACCCGGCACTCGGATCACGCTGGAACTGATGCAGATCGGTGACCGCCTGCTGG
This sequence comes from Streptomyces sp. NPDC004561, assembly GCF_053602155.1. NCBI lineage: Bacteria > Bacillati > Actinomycetota > Actinomycetes > Kitasatosporales > Streptomycetaceae > Streptomyces > Streptomyces sp. NPDC004561. The sequence goes on along the minus strand of NZ_JBSGDB010000518.1, from coordinate 706 downwards.
TGGAGGTCACGGACGGGTCCATGGCACAGCCCGTCGTCCGTCAGGCGGATCCCCAGGAAGAGCAGGGCCGGGGGATGTTCCTGGTACAGGCGATCGCTTCCGCCTGGGGTGCGCACCGGGACCGCCGCGGTCGCAAGACCACCTGGTGCACGCTCGCCGTCGACGGGCGCGGCACGGCGCCGCCCCCTCGATGAGCCGCGCACCGGCCGGGCGGCCGCGTCGCGGCTCGGCACCGATCGCGTCGATCTCGAGGCGATCTGCGATACACGCGGAGAGAAGGACACGTCCGCGAGCAAGCGAGAGGACCTCCGCAGGCCGTGCGGGCAACGCCCGGGCCGGCTGCGGTGGTCGGGTGGGCCGGCAGCACCCGAGGGAGGATCAGTGAACGGCGTGGGTGAAAGCACGGGCCGGAGCGCCTCTGTGCTCGAACACAGTCACCTGTACGGGTGGGAGGTGCACCAGGTCTGCGACAGCAGGCACCAGCCGGGTCCGTGCGGGACGTGCACGACCGAGCAGAGCGCGCGGGTCTGCATCGAGGCGGCCCTGTGCGCCGGGGCCCGGCCGGGCGTGCATTCCTGGGGGCTGCTCAGCCTGGTTCCGGCGGCGCCGCGACGGCCGAGGTCGTCGAGGCCCGGGACGCCGATCGCCCAGGCCGCGCGGGCGAGACGGTCCGGCGCACCTTCGCCATGGCCGGCAAGATGAAGGC
>NZ_JBSGDB010000517.1:0-5822 GCF_053602155.1 Streptomyces sp. NPDC004561 | reverse complement strand
TAAACAGGGGTGAGGGGTGAATCTCGCGTGTGGAGAGAGGCGCCCTTCGGCGTTGGTCGGCGTCAGCCGCTCACGCCGCGGCCGAGCTCCCACAGCTGGAGCGTCGAGGAGGAGTTGAGGGCGTAGGAGACGCCCGTGATGTCGCTCCGTGCGGCGACGTACTGCTTGCCCTGCCACAGCGGCAGGACGGGGACATCCTCGGCGACCATGTCCTGGATCTCCGTCAGGCTGCGGGAGGCGGAGAGACGGTCGGCCTCGCGGCGGGACTCCGGGATCAGCGTGCGCTGGATCGTGGTGTTGGAGTACGGCGAGCCGAGGAAGTTGTCCTTGTCGAGGAAGGGCGCGAGGAAGTTGTCCGCGTCCGGGAAGTCGGGGAACCAGCCCATGCCGTAGACGTCGTACTGGCCCTTCTGCTCGGCGGGGCGGAAGGTGGCCCAGGGGTGGCCCTGGGTGGTGACGTCGAACAGGCCGCTGTCGTTGAGCTGCTTCTGCAGGATCTGGAACTCCTGCTGGGTGGCCGAGCCGTAGTGGTCGGTGGTGTAGTGCAGGGTCATCTTCACCGGGGTGGTGATGCCGGCCTTGGTCAGCAGGTCCTTCGCCTTGGCGACGCTGGGGTTGCCGTACTTGTTGAAGAACGAGTTGGAGTGGCCGGTGATGGTGGCCGGGACCAGCGAGTACAGCGGCTCGGCCTGGGTGCCGTAGACCTTGGAGACCAGTTCGCCGCGGTTGACGACCTGGGCCATGGCCTGGCGCACGGCCTTGGACTTCACGCTGGGCGCGTTGGTGTTGAAGGCCAGGTAGCGGATCTCCAGGCCCGGCATGTCGACGAGGTCGACGTTCTGGTCGGTGCCGCCGTCCAGCTTCTGGATCTGCGCGGGCGTCATGGCGCGGGTCATCACGTCGATGTCGCCCTTGTCGATCGCGGCGCCCATGGAGGCGGCGTCGGGGAAGGAGCGCAGCTCGACCTTGCTGTTGTTCACCGTCACGGCACCCTTGTAACTGGGGTTCTTGGTGAAGGTGGCGCTGACGACCGTGTCGCCCTTGACGTCGGCCTGGTAGGTGTAGGGACCCGAGCCGTCCACCTGGAAGCCGTCGCGGAGCTTGTCCTTCTCGTAGTCCTTCGGGTCGATGATGCCCGCGACCGGAGTGGACAGCTTGTACGGGAAGGTGGCGTCGGCCGTCTTGAGGTGGAAGATCACCTGACGGTCGCCCTGCGTCTCGATCGTGTCGATGGTGTTGAGCAGCGCGGCCACACCACTGTCCGACTTGATGCGCAGGGCACGCTCGATGGAGTACTTGACGTCCGAGGCGGTCAGCGAGTCGCCGTTGGCGAACTTCAGGCCGTCACGCAGCTTGCAGGCGTAGCGCTCGCTGCCACTGTCGGTGAAGCCGCAGCTCTCGGCGGCGTCCGGAACCGGGTCGCCCTCGCCCTTGGGCTGGGCCATCAGGGTCTGCACGGTCTGCCGCAGGATGTTCCACGTGCCGACGTCGTAGGCGTACGCCGGGTCGATGGGCGCGGGGGCATCCTTGGTGGCGGTGAACCGGTCCGTGGTACCGACGACGATGGCATCGCCGCTCTTGCTCCCGCTGCCCGACCCGCCGCACGCGGCGAGAACCGGGGTGAGCAGGCCGGCCAGTGCCGGCAGCACCAAAGTCTTGCGGTTCATGCGGGAGTTTCTCCAGAGCTGTTCGGGTCCGTGTACCCGGCATGCAGGGGTGGTGCAACGGATCACGGGGGTTCTCGGCGATGTTCTCGGCGATGAGATTAGTCCGCCTCCGCAGGAGCGTTCACAGTCGCGCGAGTTGACCCCCCATCACGCAGTGGAACCAGGCGCGGACGCACCGAAAACCCGACAGCGGCAGGATTAGTGCAGCGTCCCATGAATCGGGACACAAGGACCCGCCGGAGCCTGTGGATTGGGGCCGTTCTGCACACTTGGCGAACGTTGTCGAGACCCGCCGGAGTGGTGAACGTCACACACCCCAACTGTGCGGGGAGTCAGTGGAATTCGGCCGGTCGGCTTGCCGTGAATTCCACAGAGGGTGTACTTCGGCGGAAATTTGTCCAGGACGACCAAGGGGCCCTGGCACGCTGGGTGAACGGCTAGCGCTTTTCCGTCATCATGCCGCGCAGGAATGCCAGGTCGACCTCTTCCAGGGAGGCGACCACGGTGCGTCCCTGGGCGGGGCCGATGGGGGCGACGGAGGGTACGGCGACGACGCGGCAGCCGGCCGCCTCGGCCGAGGCGACTCCGGTGGAGGTGTCCTCGACCACGGCGCATCTGGCCGGATGCGCGCCGAGTCCGGCGGCGGCGAGGAGGTACGGGTCCGGGAAGGGCTTGGTGCGCGAGACCTCGTCGCCGGCGACGGACAGGGCGAAGTGGTGCGCGCCCAGCACGGTCAGCACGCGGTCGATGATGCGCCGGTGGGACGCGGAGACCAGTGCGGTGGGGATGCCGTGCTCGTGGAGTTCGGCGAGCAGGCGGGCGGCGCCCGGCATCAGCGGCAGGGCGTGGCCGATACGGTCCTCGAAGCCGTCGTTGAGCAGCAGCGTGAGTTCGGCGAGGGTGATGTCCGCGCCGGTGGCCTCGATGAGGAAGCCGGCGCTGCGGGTCATCGGGCCGCCGACCACGACGTGCCGCCAGGAGTCGTCCAGAGTGTGGCCGAGGGAGGCGAAGACCTCCACCTCGACGTCCCACCAGAAGCCCTCGGTGTCCACCAGGGTGCCGTCCATGTCGAGGAGGACCGCCTGCAGGGTGGAACCTTCGGCCGTACGGGTTCCGAGCGCGGGGACCGTGCTGGTCATCCGGGCGCACCTCCTCGAGGGACGATCAGGCCGGTTCCCGCACGGGAACCGGCCTGCAGTGGACCGACCAGTGTACGACTCCGGCGCCCGAAGCGCCTCGTGTACCACTTCGTGGCGGGGGTACCCCATGAAACACCCCCGGCGCAGGCCAGGGGGTGCTTCGGCGTACCGCAGGGGCGGCTCAGCGTGCGTTGAAGTACTTCGCCTCGGGGTGGTGGATCACGATGGCGTCCGTGGACTGCTCGGGGTGCAGCTGGAACTCCTCGGAGAGGTGGACGCCGATCCGCTCCGGCTCCAGCAGGGCGGCGATCTTGGCGCGGTCCTCCAGGTCGGGGCAGGCGCCGTAGCCGAGGGAGAAGCGGGCACCGCGGTACTTCAGCGAGAACATGTCCTCGATGTCGGCCGGGTCCTCGCCGGCGAAACCGAGTTCGGCGCGTACCCGGGCGTGCCAGTACTCGGCGAGGGCCTCGGCCAACTGGACGGACAGGCCGTGCAGTTCGAGGTAGTCGCGGTAGGCGTTGGACTCGAAGAGCTTCGCGGTCTCCGCGCCGATGCGGGAGCCGACGGTGACCACCTGGAAGCCGACCACGTCGGTCTCGCCGGACTCCTCCGGGCGGAAGAAGTCGGCCAGGCACAGACGGCGGCCGCGGCGCTGGCGGGGGAAGGTGAAGCGGGTGCGCTCGTTGCCCCGCTCGTCCAGGATGATCAGGTCGTCGTCCTTGGACACGCACGGGAAGTAGCCGTGGACCACGGCCGCTTCCAGGAGGTTCTCGGTCTGGAGCCGGTCGAGCAGGCCGCGCAGCCGCGGCCGGCCCTCGGTCTCGACCAGGTCCTCGTAGGAGGGTCCCTCTCCGGTGCGGGCCTGCTTCAGTCCCCACTGGCCCTTGAACAGCGCGCCCTCGTCGAGCCAGGAGGCGTACTCCTTGAGCTGGATGCCCTTGATCACCCGGGTGCCCCAGAAGGGCGGGGTGGGGACGGGGTTGTCGGTGGCCACGTCGGAGCGGACGTGCCCCTCCTCCGGGCGCTCCTCCACCTCGGCGGCGGCCGTGGCGCGGACCCGGCGCTGCTTCAGCTCGGGCAGCTTCGCGCCCGGCACGCCGCGCTTGACGCCGATGAGCGCGTCCATCAGGCGCAGCCCCTCGAAGGCGTCGCGGGCGTAGCGGACCTCGCCCTGGTAGATCTCGTGCAGGTCCTGCTCGACGTAGGCCCGGGTCAGGGCGGCGCCGCCGAGGATGACGGGGAAGCGGGCGGCGAGGCCGCGCTGGTTCAGCTCCTCCAGGTTCTCCTTCATGATCACGGTGGACTTGACCAGGAGTCCGGACATGCCGATCACGTCGGCCCGGTGTTCCTCGGCGGCGTCCAGGATCGCGGAGACCGGCTGCTTGATGCCCAGGTTGACGACGTTGTAGCCGTTGTTGGACAGGATGATGTCGACGAGGTTCTTGCCGATGTCGTGCACGTCGCCGCGGACGGTGGCCAGCACGATGGTGCCCTTGCCGTCGGCGTCCGACTTCTCCATGTGCGGTTCGAGGTAGGCGACGGCGGCCTTCATGACCTCGGCGGACTGCAGCACGAACGGCAGCTGCATCTGGCCGGAGCCGAAGAGCTCGCCGACGACCTTCATGCCGTCCAGCAGGGTGTCGTTGACGATGTCGAGCGCCGGGCGGTCCTGGAGGGCCTCGGCCAGGTCCTGCTCCAGGCCGTTGCGCTCGCCGTCGATGATCCGCCGCTTCAGGCGCTCCTCCAGCGGCAGCGCGGCCAGCTCCTCGGCCTTGCCCGCCTTCAGCGACTTCGCCGTGGCGCCCTCGAAGAGCTGCATCAGCTTCTGCAGCGGGTCGTAGCCCTCGGAGCGCCGGTCGTGGATCAGGTCCAGCGCCGTGCGGACCTCCTCCTCGCTGAACCGGGCGATCGGCAGGATCTTCGAGGCGTGCACGATCGCCGAGTCCAGGCCCGCCTTCACGCACTCGTCCAGGAAGACCGAGTTCAGCAGGATCCGGGCGGCCGGGTTCAGGCCGAAGGAGATGTTCGAGAGGCCGAGTGTGGTCTGCACGGCCGGGTGGCGCTTCTTCAGCTCGCGGATCGCCTCGATGGTGGCGAGGCCGTCCTTGCGGGACTCCTCCTGACCGGTGCAGATGGTGAAGGTCAGGGTGTCGATGAGGATGTCCTCCTCGTGGATGCCCCAGTTCCCGGTGAGGTCGTCGATCAGCCGTTCGGCGATCTCGACCTTCTTCTCCGGGGTGCGGGCCTGGCCCTCCTCGTCGATGGTGAGCGCGATCAGGGCGGCGCCGTGCTCCTGGGCCAGCTCGGTGACCCGGGCGAAGCGGGATTCGGGGCCGTCGCCGTCCTCGTAGTTCACGGAGTTGATCACCGCGCGGCCGCCGAGCTTCTCCAGGCCCGCCCGGATGACGTCGACCTCGGTGGAGTCCAGGACGATCGGCAGCGTGGAGGCGGTGGCGAAGCGGCCGGCGAGTTGCTCCATGTCGGCGACGCCGTCGCGGCCGACGTAGTCGACACACAGGTCGAGCATGTGCGCGCCCTCGCGGATCTGCTCGCGGGCGATCTCCACGCAGTCGTCCCAGCGGCCCTCCAGCATGGCCTCGCGGAACTTCTTGGATCCGTTGGCGTTGGTGCGCTCGCCGATGGCCAGGTAGGAGGTGTCCTGGCGGAACGGCACGGACTGGTAGAGGGAGGCGGCGCCGGGCTCGGGGCGCGGGGCGCGCTCGGGCGGGGTGACGCCCTGGACGCGCTCCACGACCTGGCGCAGGTGTTCGGGGGTGGTGCCGCAGCAGCCGCCGATCAGGGACAGGCCGTAGTCCCGTACGAAGTTCTGCTGCGCGTCCGCGAGGCCCTCGGGGCCGAGCGGGAAGTGGGCGCCGTCCTTGGTGAGGACGGGCAGGCCGGCGTTCGGCATGCACAGCAGCGGGATGCGGGAGTGCCTGGTGCCGGTGGTCCAGTCGAGGAGGAGCAGCCCGGCGCGCGGGTCGGTGCGCAGGTTGCCCAGGGTGAGGAACATGGC
>NZ_JBSGDB010000516.1:0-5825 GCF_053602155.1 Streptomyces sp. NPDC004561 | reverse complement strand
CCGCCTCGCCGGCGAAGCCACCGTCTCCTGGCGCGACCCAGCACCCCAGACCACACAGTAGATTCCGGGATAAAGCACCGGGAGAAAACGACCTCTGAACCTGCCCCCATGTGGGGAGCGCTCTCGCGGGCGGGCGGATACCGTCGATCACGCTCTGCTGTGACATGACGGCGGGGCTGGGGGCGGCCCTTTTGCTGTGCGCCCTGGTACGGGCCGCCCCCGACGACCGGCCGCGCGAGCCCTGCAATCCGTCGGACGGGTGTACCGCGGGCGAGCAGCCGCTACCGCCCCCGTCCCGCCGCGCGCGGTGGAGCTTGCCGCCGAGGACTGGCCGGGCCCGCCTCCTCGTTTGAGGCCGCCTTCCAGGGGCCGTCCGACCGTGCTGGTGGCTCTGCTCGGGTCAGGTGAGGGCGTTGCGCAGGTAGGCGGGCAGTGCCTGGCAGATGGCTGGATCCGCGCTCCAGCCGGGGTCGGTGAGTTGGCCGGGTGTGATGACGGACTGGTCGCCGTTGTCGGTGCGGACGATGACGCGGAGCGTTTCACCTCGGGTGGAGCGGCCGGCGAGGTACGCGGCGAGGACTCGCCCGCCGCGGCATCACCTTCCAGCGCACCAAGACGTGGAAGGAATCCCCGGACCCCGAGCGTGACGCCAAGCTGGACCGAATCGAGGAGGTCCTGGACTGCTTCCCGGACCGGGTCTTCGCCTTCGACGAGGTTGGCCCGCTCGGCATCCGCCCCACCGCGGGCTCGGGCTGGGCCCGACAAGGACGTCCCGACCGGTTACCCGCCACCTACCATCGCACCCACGGAGTCCGGTACTTCCACGGGTGCTACTCGATTGGCGACGACCGCCTGTGGGGCGTCAACCGCCGCAAGAAGGGTGCCCGGAACACGCTGGCCGCGTTGAAGTCGGTCCGCGCCGCCCGACCCGACGGCGCACCCATGTACGTGATCATGGACAACCTGTCCGCCCACAAAGGCGTCGACATCCGCCGCTGGGCGAAGAAGAACAAGGTCGAGCTGTGCTTCACCCCGACCTACGCCTCATGGGCAAACCCGATCGAGGCGCACTTTGGACCGCTGCGACAGTTCACCATCGCCAACTCCGACTATCCCAACCGTATGGTGCAGACCCGGGCCCTGCACGCCTACCTGCGCTGGCGCAACGCCAACGCCCGCCACCGCGACGTCCTGGCCGCCGAACGCAAGGAACGCGCCCGCATCCGGAGTGAGAAAGGCATTCGGTGGGGCGGCCGACCACTCGCCTCGGCTGCATGAGCGCGCCGCCCCGCCCCGCGGCCGCACAACGTCAGGGGCGGAGTGCGACCAGGAGATCAACCACGTAGGTCTCTTCCACCTCATCGCGAGGAAAAATCTTGGCCAGTCGCTCACGCTCATCGACGAAAAACGCCTGGCGGTCAGCCTCTTCAAGGACGAGGAATGCCGACCGGCTGCCAATGTTGGCGAGATGCATGTCCAAGGAGACAGTGCGGCTCCAGCGCACTTGACGGCGCGCAACCCGTAGCCCTGCCAGCCCCGCCAGCCGGATGGCGTCGTTGTCCGAAGGACGCACGGCAGACCTTGGCTTCACCCCGCAGTGTTGCGCAATGCGCCCGTGCTGCTCGCGAATCCACGGCACGTCGAAGGCCGTCGTGTTCCACCAGATCGCCAGCGCACCGCCCGCTCGCAGGACACGCAATGCCTCCGGGACGGACCGGCCAGGGTCGGTCCACTGCCAGGACTGGGCATACGTGATGAGGTCGCAGGAAGCCTCGGCCAGCGGCAGAGCATTACCGTCACCCCTCACGATCGGCACCTCGGGAAGCGCCTGGTGGAACTCACCAGCCATGGCCTCACCCGGCTCGACAGCGATCACATCAGCACCTCGCTCCCGCAGCAGCACACTGGCGATTCCGGTACCCGCGCCGACATCGGCCACCCGGGCGCCCGCCAAGCGACAGCCTGCGAACTCCTCGATGCAGTCAAAGAGCGCGGCTGGGTAAGAAGGCCGACTCGCCGCGTACTGAGCCGCGGCTACGTCGAAAGACCGGGCGCGAGAATTGGCAGTCATACCCTCATCATCGCCTCCCCGCACCAAGCATTCGACCATCACCAACCCGGCGAACCTATGCGGTCACAGCACTAGCCGCCGCCGGGGACGGTGCCGGGCCGGCAGTGCACGCACGCGGCACATGCCGGCGCAGCGCATCGGGGCCGGCTCGCGTGTCGCGGGGCGGCAGCGGCCGCTCTGGTCTGGCGGGCCTTCGGCCTCCAGCCTAGGAGCGGCTCTCCAGGCGGTAGCCGTGTCCTCTCAGGGTGGTGATGCGGGGCAGTCGGCAGGGACGGCCGGATGCTTCGGCTGCAACTGCGAGGCGGTGGCGCAGGCTGGCCATGGTGACGTCGAGGGTTTTGGTGGAGCCGAACCAGTTCTCGTCCCAGACCTCGGCCATGAGGGTTTCGCGGGATACGGCTTCGCCGATGTGCCGGCCGAGGAGGACGAGGAGTTCGAACTCCTTGGGGCGCAGTTGGACCTCTTTGCCGTGGAGGCTGCAGTGCCGCGCCGTGGTGTCGACGGTGAGGTCGCCGAGCCGGAGTGCTTCCTGGGGGGTGGGGGTGATGGTGTGGCGGCGCAGGTGGGCGCGCAGGCGGGCCAGCAGGACGGTGAGGCTGAAGGGCTTGACGAGGTAGTCGTCGGCGCCGGCGTCCAGGCCGGCGATGATGTCGATGTCGTCGGTGCGGGCGGTGAGGATGATGATGAGCAGGTCGGGGCAGCGGGTGCGCAGGGTGCGGGCCACGTCGAGGCCGTCCATGTCGGGCAGGCCGAGGTCCAGGAGGAGGGCGTCGTAGGGGCCGCGGGCGGCTTCGGCGAGGCCGCTTGCGCCGGTGCGGCTCCAGGTGGGCGCGTAGCCGTTGCTGCGCAGGCCGGTCTCCAGGCGGCGGCCGATGGTGTCGTCGTCCTCGACGAGGAGGACGCGGATGCGGCTGCGGTCGGGTACGGCGGGGGTGCGCATGGTCGACAGCGTAGGAGGGCGGGCCGGGGTCGGCGTGGTCGGCGACGGAGGAGTGGTCAAAGGTCACGCAGCTCCTCCACGGGCGGGCGCTTCGCGCGCCGGATTCCGTTCAGCGCGGCTGCCATGACGGCGATCAGTGCGGCGAGGGCGGTGAGCACCAGGTAGGAGCCGGGGACCGAGAGGCTTGCGGGGGGTGGGTCAAAGACGCCCGTGAGTACCTTGACCAGCATTTCGGACAGGGCCCAGCCGATGAGGGCGCCCCCGGCCAGGCCACCGGCGGCCAGGAGTAGGGCCTCGGTGAGGACCATGCCGCACAGCTGGCCTGTCTTGGCGCCGAGGACGGTGGCGATGGCGAAGGTGCGGCGGCGTTCGGCGAGTCCGAGGGCGAGGACGAGGCCGCTGGCTCCGGCGGCCAGCAGGACAGCGAAGGCGAGTTCGATGCGGGTGAGGCCGGCCAGGTCGACGGAGGTCAGGCTGGTGCCGACGGTGCCGCGGGTCTGGGTGAGGTCGGTGACGGTGACGGCGGTGCCGAGCTGATGGCGCAGGCGTGCGGCGATCTGCTTCTGGTGGGTGCCGCCGGTGTCGAGGAGGAAGGCGCCGACCGCGTCGCTGCCGGTGGCCTTGGCGATGTAGGAGGCGTTGGCGACGAAGAAGCTGTCCTTGGGGGCGGTGGGGAACTCCTTGGCGATGCCGGCGTAGTGGAAGGGGATGGTGCGCAGGGCCTTGGTGCGGGCGTCCTGGATGCGCAGGTTGACGGTGTCGCCCGGGGAGAGCTGGAAGTCGTTGACGGTTTCCACGCTGACCAGCAGGTTGTCCGGGCGCTGGGCCAGCTTGCGCATGAGCTGCTGGGTGGTGCCGCCGGCGAAGTAGGTGTCCTGGAGTGAGGTGGTTTGGGCGATGGTGCCGGGGCGGACGCCGTAGAGGTCCTGCAGGTCGGAGCCGACGTAGGCGAAGCGGTGCTGGAGGGGCTCGACGTGGCGGACGCCGGAGACCTTCATCGTGCCCGCGGCGCCGGGCGGGATGTGGGCGCCTGAGGGTTCGGTGACGGTGACGTCGGCGCCGTTGGTCAGCCGGGCGTCGACCTCGGCCTGCTGCTTGTAGGTGGCGTTGAAGACGGCGGTGGACAGGGCGAAGGAGACGGCGAGGGCCAGCAGGACCACGGAGCGGGCGAGTGGGCGGCGGCGCCGGGCGAGGACGGCGGCGGTGGTGCCGGCGAGGGTGGCGGTCAGCGGGCGGGCCAGCCGGGTCAGGGCGGGGCGGCCATAAGTGAGGGCGAGGAGGGTCAGGCGCCACAGCAGCAGGGCGGAGCCGATCCACAGCAGGGCGGGGCCGAGGAAGGCCCAGTACGACACGGAGATGCTGGGGACGCCTTCCGGGGTCAGGACGAGGGCGTACTGGTTGCCGGAGGAGGCGCGGAAGATGAGCCAGGAGCAGACCAGCAGGAGGAGGTCCAGGCCGTAGCGCATCCACCAGGGGTTGCGGGTGCTGCGTGCGCCGGCCTCCTTGCGGGTGTCGGCGACGGTGACGGTGCGCAGATCGCGCAGGGCGGGCATGAGGACGGCGCCCGTGGCGACGGCGGCGCCGAGGACGAAGGCGATGCCGTACCAGATGGCCCAGGTGCCTGCGCTCGCCCCGAAGGAGGCGGCGCCGAAGGCGAGGCGGCCGGTCAGCGCGGCGATGCCCAGTCCGGTCACGCCGCCGGCGAGGCCGATTAGGGCGGCTTCCAGACCGGCGAGGGCGGTGATCTGGCCGGGGCGCAGGCCGCGCAGGCGCAGCAGGCCCTGTTCCTGGCGGCGGCGCTCGCCCCCGGCGGAGGCGACCGCGGCGGTGAGCGCGGCGGCCAGGACGGCGCCGGGGACGCCGAGGAAGAGGAAGAGGATCTGTGCGTACAGGGCGTCCTGGCGGGCGGCGTCGAGGGCGGCGCCGACGTTGTTGCCGACGAGTGCGGTGCCGGAGGAGCGGGCCTCCAGATTGTGTGCGGCGCCGGTGACCGCGGTGAAGGCGGCGGCCGGGTCGGAGGGCAGTCCCGCGTTGTCACGCGCGACGTGGATCTGGGTGGTGACGCCGGTGGCACCGCGAGTGAGGGAGGCGAACTGCGCTGCGGGCAGGAGGACGACGTTGTCCGGGGGTGCGGTCGGCTGGGACTGGGCGGGGGCGCCGATGGTCTGGAAGAGGGAGTCGGCCTGGGGTAGGTCGACGACGCCGTCGACCTTCACCTGCCGCAGCCCGATGCCGGGCAGTTGGATGCCGATGGTGTCGCCGGGAGTTGCGTGCAGGTTGGAGGCGGTCTGCTGGGCCAGCAGGACACCGGCCGGGGAGCCGGACAGGGTGCGGATGGCGTCGGGGAACCGGTTGCGGTAGCCGTCGGGCAGGCCGAGCGCCATGCCGGGGCCGGTGGCCTGGGTGCTGCCCTGCGCACGGGCGGTGAAACCGGTGGTGTGCGCGAAGCCGATCGGCAGGGCGGCGCGGGTTCCAGGTGTCGTGCGGACCAGGGACAGGACGGTGTTCGGGTCGGCTGCGGGCTGGACCTGGACCTGCCAGTCGACGGCGACCGAGCGCAGGGCGCGCTGGGTCATGGTCGCCTTCGACGCGGTCAGGAAGGAGCCGAGCGCGGCGATGAGAGCGACCGCGAGCGCGATCCCGGCGAGGGCGGCCAGCAGCCGTCCGGCGCGGTGACGAGCCAGGCCGCGCGCCCAGGCGGTGATCACGAGACCTCCTCGGGGGCAAGGGGCGGTTTGCCCCTGTTTAGGAAGGGAGGAGGAAGTTCCTGAATCAGGGTGGAAGTGTGTAAGAAACCCGAGTCGCGGATTGCAC
>NZ_JBSGDB010000515.1:0-5854 GCF_053602155.1 Streptomyces sp. NPDC004561 | reverse complement strand
GAACGGGCGGCCGCACCTCTCCAGGAGCGGCCGCCCGTGCTCGTACTCTCGTACAGGCCTCAGGAGCCTCCACGGGGCTTCTTCGAGGCGCCGTCGCCGGGTTCCAGCGCGTGGACGACCTCGGAGATGCGCGTGTAGACCCCGGGGCTCCCCGGGCGCCCACAGCCGCTGCCCCACGACACGAGACCGATCAGCCGGCCTCCGGCCACCAGCGGGCCGCCACTGTCCCCCTGACAGGCATCCGGGCCACCGGCGGCCTCGCCCGCACAGAGCATGGTGCCGGCCCGGTACACGCCGTCCGGACCACCCGGGTAGGCCCGGGAGCAGAGGTCGTCGGACAGCACGTGTACGCGCGCCGCGTGGAGCCGGTGCGCGTAGGCGCCACCGCCGGTCAGGTCACCCCAGCCGGAGACGAGGGCTTCCGTGCCCGGCGCGTAGGCCGGGTCGCCCGGGCCCGCCATGCCGACGACCGCACTCTGCGGCAGCGGCTCGGCGAGCGTGACGACGGCGAAGTCGCCGGAGTTCGTCGCGCTGTCGAAGCCCGGGTTGACCCGGACGTTCTGTACGGCGATCTCCTTGCCCCCGCTCGTCAGCAGGTCCGTGCGACCCTCGATGACCTTGAGGTCGCTCACGCGGTTCGGTGGCGCCCCGAGGACGTCGTCGGTCAGGCAGTGGGCCGCCGTGAGTACGGTGGTGCGTGCGACCGCGACACCGCCGCAGAACTGGCCTGCGCGCGTACCTCCGAACCGGTCACGGCTGGACAGGGCCACGGTCCACGGGGCCTGCGAGACGTCTATCGGGAACCCGCCGACCACCACGCTGTCGGCGGTCGCCGGAGCCGCGCCCACCAGGGGTATGGCGGTCAGGGTGGCCGCCATGACCAGCGGCCGGATCAGTACCCGGGCAATGGAACGGTGCATGCAGGCTCCTCACTCAGGGGTGGTGCTGGGACACCCAGAGTGATCCAACGTGCCGCCGCGCGCAGCCCGAAGGCCCGGCTCCCACGGAGGGAACCGGGCCTTCGTCGTCGTACGACCCGACCTAGTCGAGGTAGTCGCGCAGCACCTGCGAACGCGACGGGTGGCGCAGCTTCGACATGGTCTTGGACTCGATCTGGCGGATGCGCTCACGCGTCACGCCGTACACCTTGCCGATCTCGTCGAGGGTCTTCGGCTGACCGTCGGTGAGACCGAAGCGCATGGAGACGACGCCGGCCTCGCGCTCGGACAGGGTGTCCAGAACGGAGTGCAGCTGCTCCTGCAGAAGCGTGAAGCTGACGGCGTCGGCCGGGACGACTGCCTCGGAGTCCTCGATGAGGTCACCGAACTCGCTGTCGCCGTCCTCACCCAGGGGGGTGTGCAGCGAGATGGGCTCGCGGCCGTACTTCTGGACCTCGATGACCTTCTCCGGGGTCATGTCGAGTTCCTTGGCCAACTCCTCCGGGGTGGGCTCGCGGCCCAGGTCCTGGAGCATCTGGCGCTGCACGCGCGCGAGCTTGTTGATGACCTCGACCATGTGCACCGGGATACGGATGGTGCGGGCCTGGTCGGCCATGGCGCGGGTGATCGCCTGACGGATCCACCAGGTGGCGTACGTGGAGAACTTGTAGCCCTTGGTGTAGTCGAACTTCTCGACCGCGCGGATCAGACCGAGGTTGCCCTCCTGGATGAGGTCCAGGAAGAGCATGCCGCGGCCGGTGTAGCGCTTGGCCAGGGAGACCACCAGACGGAGGTTGGCCTCCAGGAGGTGGTTCTTGGCGCGGCGCCCGTCCTCGGCGATGATCTCCAGCTCGCGCTTGAGCTTGGGGGCGAGCTTGTCCGCGTTGGCCAGCTTGTCCTCGGCGAAGAGCCCGGCCTCGATGCGCTTGGCGAGCTCGACCTCCTGCTCGGCGTTGAGCAGGGGGACCTTGCCGATCTGCTTCAGGTAGTCCTTGACCGGGTCGGCGGTGGCACCGGCCGCGGCGACCTGCTGGGCGGGCGCGTCGTCCTCGTCCTCGTCGGACAGGACGAAGCCCGCGCTCTCGGCGCCCTCGGGCTCGTCGGCGACCTTGGTGTCCTCGAGAACCTCTTCTTCGAGAATCTCGCCGTCATCCTTCTTGGCCGTGGTCTTCTTGGCGGCCGTCTTCTTGGCGACGGTCTTCTTGGCGGCCGTCTTCTTGGCGGTCGTCGTCTTCTTCGCGGCCGCCTTCTTGGCGGCGGGGGCGGCTTCCTCGGCGGAATCGGCTGCGAGCGGAGCGGCGGGCGCCGCGGGGGCGTCCGTGCTGGCGGTGGCCTTCCTCGTGGTGGTCACCGTCTTCGCCGCGACCGTCTTGGTGGCGGTGCGCTTGGCCGGACTCTTCGCTGCGACGCTCTTTCGGGTGCGCTTGGGCTCTGCTGCACTGACCATCAGCGTCACACCCTCTTCCTCAAGAATCTGGTTGAGGCTGCGCAGTACGTTCTTCCACTGAGTGGCCGGAATCTGGTCAGCTTCGAAGGCCCGACGCACATCGTCGCCGGCGATCTGCCCCTCAGCCTTTCCCCGCTCAATGAGCGCCATGACAGAGACGGACTCGGCGATCTCCGGCGGGAGCGTACGGGATGTGCTGGCCGACACGAACAACCTCTCGGAACGTTGGAAAACGGCTTCCGGCACCGTCCACTGCGGACGGCAGCCGACCACCGGCCTGGGGGTGGCCGACGGCGCGGGCGGGGGCCGGGAAGATGCACAGCGCCTGGTATGGCGTCCGTATTCCCTCCGCGGCAGTCACCTATTAGGTCATCGCGCTGTTCCCACGAGCGTTACGCCCAATCTGCGTGGCCCGAGTCACACCCCGTAAGCAACCAAAAGCGGGCAGACATGGACAGAGGAGATCGCCGAAGGTATCGCTCCGGTCACGCCGTGATCACAACAGCCCGTCGCACCGCCGGACCCGCCGGACTCCAGAGGTCCGGCAGGGTCCGGCGACGGCCGGTACCCGGGCCCGGCGCGCCACGTACCACGAGGACGCCGCACACTGGCGACCGCACCCTGCGGAGCGCGTCAGTGCTCGCGCGGCGCGGGAACCACTCGCTCCACCTCGGGGTGGACCGTGAGCAGTTGCCGCATGGCCGTCTCCGCCGCGGTGCCGTCGCCGGTGCCGAGGGCGTCGACGATCCGCGCGTGCAGCGCGAGGGACGTCTCGTTCGGCCGGTCACAGCCGGTGACCGGGCCGCCCGAGACCTGCAGGGCGGCCGAGACGATGCCGGAGAGGTGCTCCAGCATGCGGTTGGCGGCGATCTGGATGAGCAGCGCGTGGAACTCGGTGTCGGCGCGCGAGTAGGTGAGCGCGTCGCCCTGCGCCATGGCGTGGCTCATGATCTCGACCATGTCGCACAGGCGCTGCTGCACCTCCTCGCGACCGTGCCCGGCGGCGAGACGGGCGGCGAGCGGCTCGATCGTCCAGCGCAGCTCGCTCAGCTCGCGGCGCTGGTCGTCGCGCTGGGGCCCGAAGGCCCGCCATTCGATGATGTCCGGGTCGAGGAGGTTCCAGTCGCTGACGGGACGCACACGCGTGCCGACGTTCGGGCGGGCGCTGACCAGGCCCTTGGCCTCCAGGACACGGAGGGACTCGCGGACGACGGTGCGGGAGACCTCGAAGCGCTGGCCGATCTCCTCGGGCACCAGCGGACGGTCCGCGCCCAGGTCACCTGAGACGATCATCTGACCCAGCTGCTGTACGAGTTGGCCGTGCAGTCCGCGTCCGCGACTGCCCGCGGCCCGCCGGCCCACCCGGCCCAGGTCGGCTTCACCTCCGTCCCAGGCGGGCGCTCCGACGCGTTCGGTCACCGGGGCCTCGGCGTAGGGGTAGCGGTCGAGTTCGCCCGGACCGACCAGACCGGAGTCTGCGGAGCGGGCGGCGGTCATCATGGTGTGCGCAAGGGTACTCACGGATCCTTTGTCGGCGTCGCTTCCAACTCCCTTGAGGTCTTTGGTGAAAAGCACACGAAAGGGTGATCGCTCACCCCGTCGCAATTGACGCCTTATCGGAAAGAAATGGGCTGTCCACGGGGAGTTGTGCGCACACCGGGACCTGAACCGGACGGATGGCGGTCATCGGGCTCTGCTGCGCAGTGTGGTGAGCAGATACGCGCAAAGCAGTGCGGCCAGCGACAACGTCAGTGCCTCGCCCATGGGTTGTGCGATGATCCGAGCCGTCGCGAGCAGGTAGCGGTCCCCTCCGAACGGCCACTGCAGCAGGTGCGCCTCCCGCAACCGCACCGGGAAATCGGCACCCATCCGCACCGCGGGGCCCCGCAGCGCCTCGTGCAGGAGCGGGGCGACGAGAACCGGCACGGCGAGGACGGACGCGAGGCCTCCCGAGGCGGACCGGAAGACACCTGCGGCCAGTACGCCGGCCCAGGCACAGGCGACCACAAGTGCGAACCAACTCGCGGTGAGCGAAAGCCAGTCCGCGGGAACTTGTGTGAGCTCCCGTCCGTAGACGATGTAGAGCACTTCGGCGTCGCAGCCCACGGTGAGGAAGGCCAGCAGCACCGCGGTGGCTCCGGAGACGAGGAGTTTCGCGGCCAGCAGCCCCAGCCGGCGGGGCACGGTGCCGCGGTCCGTCGCCAGGGCGGGGTGGCGGAACTCGTCCCCGAAGGCCAGCGCGCCGAGCAGCCCTGCCGCGAGCGCCGCGGGCGGCAGCGGCAGCTCCCGTGGCCACGCCGCGAACAGCCGCGCCTGCGGGGTGTGGCCGGCCCTGGCCAGCAGTACGGCGGTGAGTGCGGACACCACGAGCACGGCACCGCAGATGAGGAAGCCGGTGCCGATGCCGGCGGCGCGCCGAAGTTCGTAGCGCAGGGGACGGAGGGGACTGCGGGCGGGGCGGACCGAGATGGGAGGTGGCAGGGAGGACAGGGCGTCGCGGGTGCGTACGCCGCCTTTTCGGGCTCCGCGGGTGCGGACGCCGCCGGTGCGGGCGCCGCGGTCGGCCTTCGCCTGTCGGATGCCGGAACTCCTGGCCCCGGGCAGGCCGGTACGAGTTGCGGCCGCGTCCGGCTGGGAGATGCGCACGCCACCGGGCCGCGTCTCCGCGACCGACGACTTCTCGGATCGGCCGGCGTCGGGAACGGCGATCCGATCGGCGTCGAGGGTGCCCTCGGCACCCGCGAGCGCCTCGACAGGCTCCACCGGCGCGCCACCGGCCGACACTTCCTCGCCACCAGGCACGACGAAGCCCTCTGCCCGTGTCATGTCACTGCCTTCGGACTGCGGGTCGGTCGGCAGCGAGCCTTGGGGAGGCTGTCGGGGGTGATCCGTCACGGTTCGGTGACCGGGCGCTCTCCCGAGCGACGAAGGCTCACCCCCGACAACCCGCACCCGCTCCCCTGCCGAGAGAGCGGACAAGCTCTGCCCTTCCTCGACAGAGGGGCCGTCCGGCACAGCCGGCCTCCGCTCAGGCGAAGACCGGCCAGTCGCGGACTGCTCCCGTCCGTCCGACGCCATGCCCGCCGCAGCACCGTCCTCCACCGACGGAAGGTCTGGTGCCACGGTGCCCGGCTCGCCGGCGCAGGAGGCCGACACAGCAGCACCCCGTTCCACCGACGACAGCCTGGACACCGCTCTGGCGCCCCGGTCCACCGATGAGAAGTCTGCCGTGCGTCTGACGCCCCGTCCCGTCGACGTGACATCGGACGCCGGCCCGGCGCTTCGCTCGGCCGTGGACCAGTCAGCTCTCAAGGGCTCTTGCCGCGCCGCTGACGAGCCGAGCACCGGCGTGGCCGGCCCCGGTGCGGCGGTTCCCGTTTCCGCCGTCGACTGGGCGGGCACGAGTAGTTGCCGTCAGAGGGGCGACGTCCAGCGCGGACGTCTGATAAGCGACGATTTTGACCGATCT
>NZ_JBSGDB010000514.1:0-5855 GCF_053602155.1 Streptomyces sp. NPDC004561 | reverse complement strand
GTGAGGGTCTCCTGGTAGTCGCGCAGGGCTTCGGCGTCGCGTCCGTGGGACTGCGGCAGCGCCTGTGATCGGCGCCAGCGCACGCGACCGGCCGCGAGTCTCGCCATCAACCTCACCCTCAATGCCGGTTGGAGCTGGTTCTTCTTCGGTCTGCGCAGCCCCCAGGCCGGCCTGGTCGGCACCGTGCTGCTCGACCTCAGCAACGTGGAACTCATCCACCGCATGGCACGGACGGACTGGGCGGCAGCCAGAGTTCTGCTGCCCTACGCAGCCTGGTGCGACTTCGCCACAGCCCTGAACGGCTCCATCGCCCGGCAGAACCCGAAGGCAACCGCGGTGACGCGACACTCGCCGTGAAGAAGCTTGCGCTCCGGATCACCGCCGCCGACTCATGTTGAGGCTGCTGTGTACCGGGCAGACGGGACAAGAACCCATGGGTTGGCTGAAGGAGAGACCATGGCGCAGGACCCATCCCTCACGGCTGTCGGGTGGGCGCGTTCGTTGCCGATCAGCAGCGGGGCGAGGGAGGCCAGGGACTGGACGCGTACGCACATGATCACACTAGGCTGGCACCGGACAGCCCCAGATCTGGTGGACTCGGTCGTACTGGCCGTCTCGGAGTTGGTTACCAACGCCCATGTCCACGCCCGCAGCGCCGCGCAGCTCATCCTCACCTGGGACGAGGAATGCCTGCACGTGGCCGTACATGACGCCTCCAGGCAGTTGCCCCAGCAACGCCACGCGGACGACGGCGCCCTCGGGGGGCGCGGGCTGCTCCTGGTCCACCTAGCCTGCTGCGGTGGCTCCGTTCCCTTGGGCACCGTAGTGACCCTGGTAACCGTCGCGGACAGTTCCGTAGATCTCCAGGTCGGGGTGGCCGACCAATGCGGCATGATCGGCTCCGTGCGCCGTCCCGAGTAGAGCGTGGTCGGGCTACTCGGTGGGGTGAACAGGGTCAAAAGCCTCAGCCAGCAGTAGCACTTCAGGCTCTTCCCCACTGGTACGGGACGACGAAGCCGATGGCGCCGGGCCGCGCCTGGACCGATGTGGTCAGGGCGTGAACAGCATGCGTACCCGGTCCGATCGCGGCTCGCGCACTGCGCCCGCTCCCTCGAAGCCGTCCTGGAACGCTGGACCCGTGCAACGTCCTTGCCACCGGGCCATCGACTGCGTAGGGCCAGGTTGAAGCCCATTCCCCGAGCGTCGTCAGTTCCCCCTCGGCTCTCCGTGACTGCGCACGACTTCCTTCACCTTGGCCACCGCGAACCCCCAGCCCTGCTCGACGGTCGGCTTGGCCGGGACGGCGATCTCGTCGGGGTTGGTGAGGACGTCGAGCAGGACCGGGCCCGGACTGCCGAAGGCGCGTCGCACGGCGCTCTCCACCTCTGCCGGGTCCGTCACGCGGATGCCGGTGATGCCCATGGCCTCGGCCACGGCGGCGAAGTCGGGGTTGTCGAGCACGGTGCCGAACTCGGGCAGGCCGGCCTGCTCCTGTTCGAGTTTCACCATGCCCAGCCGACGGTTGTCGAAGACGACCAGCTTGACGGGAAGGCGGTACGTCTTGAGAGTCATGAGGTCGCCCAGGAGCATGCTCAGGCCGCCGTCGCCGCAGAAGGCGACGACCTGGCGCTCGCGGTCCAGGCTCTGGGCGCCCAGGGCCTGGGGCATGGCGTTGGCCATCGAGCCGAGGTTGTAGGAGCCGATGAGACGCCGTTCGCCGCGCATCTCGACGAAGCGCGAGAGCCACACCGTGGCCATGCCCGTGTCGGAGGTGAAGACGGCGTCCTCGGCCGCGATACGGTCGACGGCCGCGGCCAGCGCCTCCGGGCGTATGTCATGGGCGCGGTTGTCCAGCGCGGAGCGGATGCGGCCCACGAGGCCCTTGTCGTGCGCGGGGTCGGCGAGCCGGGCCTGTCCGGCGCGCCACTGGTCGAAGTGCTCGCGCGCCTTCTCCAGGTGCGAGCGGTCGCGTGCGCCCTCGGTACCCGCGGGGGCGGCGCTGAGGTGGTCCAGCAGGTCACGGACAGTGGCGCCGGTGTCCCCCACGAGGCCGACGTCGACCGACACCCGGCGTCCGATGTGGGTGGCCTCGGTGTCGACCTGGATCACGGTCCGCCCCTCGGGATACCAGTCCCGGTAGGGGAAGTCCGTGCCGAGCAGCAGCAGGGTGTCCGCGTCCTGGAGGGCCGCCGCGGCGGCGGGGTTGCCGATAAGGCCCGTCTGGCCGACCTGGAAGGGGTTGTCGTCGCCTTCGAAGCCCGCCTTGGCCTTGAGTGTGAGCACCATCGGTGCGGCCAGGCGGTCGGCGAGGGTCAGCACGTCCTCGCGGGCGGCGCGGGCGCCCTCGCCGACGAGCAGCGTGGCCCGTTCGGACCGGTCGAGGAGTTCCGCGGCGCGGCGGACGGCAGCCCCGTCCGGCCGGCTCACCGGAGGGGTCAGGGAGAACCGGGCGGGCCGGTCGGCGGTCAGTTCCCGCTCGCCCAGGTCGCCCGGCACGGTGAGGACGGCGACGCCCTTGCGGCCCAGTGCGTGGCGCACCGCCGTCTCCAGCATCTGCGGCAGCTGGTCGGGCGAGGTGATGGTCGCGCGGAAGACGGCCACGTCGCTGAAGAGGGCGTCGTTGTCGACCTCCTGGAAGTAGTCGCTGCCGAGTTCGGCGAGGGGTACCTGGCCGGCTATCGCCAGGACCGGGGCGTGGCTCTTGGCCGCGTCGTACAGGCCGTTGAGGAGGTGGACGGATCCGGGTCCGACGGTGCCCATGCACACGCCGAGGGTGTCGGTGAGCTGCGACTGGGCGCTCGCGGCGAACGCGGCCGCCTCCTCGTGCCGGCAGCCCACCCATTCAAGGTTCTCGGTGGTGCGGATGGCGTCGGTCAGGGGATTGAGCGCGTCTCCTACGACGCCGAAAACCTGGCGCACGCCGAGTTCGCTCAGCGCGTCCACGATGACGCGGGCAACAGTACGGGCCACGTGAGTCCTCCGGTTCAGACGGTGAAGTGGTCAGGGTCGGCGGCGTTCCAGTCGGTCGCCCAAGAGGCCGGTGGCCCGGCGAGCAACTGCCCGGGCTGGAGCCACTCGTACAGCTCCTCGTAGGAGCGCTCGGTGAAGGGGTCGACGCGCCGGCGGAGCATGTGCGGACGCAGCTGCGCGGGGTCGGTGACGCCCATGGACGCCATGATCTGCAACGCGCTGGCCACGGTCGCCTCCTGGAAGCGCTGGACGCGCGCGGTCTTGTCCGGAACGTAGAGGGCGCGGGCTCGGCGGGGGTCCTGCGTGGTGACGCCGGTGGGGCAGGTATTCGTGTGGCACCGCTGCGCCTGGATGCAGCCGACGGCGAACATCATCGCCCGTGCGGCATTGCCGTAGTCGGCACCCTGCACCATGCGTTTGACCAGGTCGGTGCCAGTGGCGATCTTGCCGCTCGCACCGATCCTGATCCGGTCGCGCAGGCCGGTGCCCACGAGGGCGTTGTGCACGGTGAGCAGCCCCTCGGTGAGCGGGGTACCCACGTGGTCCGCGAACTCCAGCGGCGCCGCACCAGTCCCGCCCTCGGCGCCGTCCACCACGATGAAGTCGGGCGCCGTGCCCTCCTCCAGCATGGCCTTGCACACGGCCAGGAACTGCCGCCGCGAGCCCACGCACAGCTTGAAGCCGGCGGGCTTGCCACCGGACAACTCGCGCATGCGGGCGATGAAGCGGACGAGTTCCCGCGGGGTGGAGAAGACCCGGTGGTACGGCGGCGAGACGACCGTCCGCCCCTCGGGCACGTCGCGGACCCGGGCGATCTCGGCGTTCACCTTGGCACCCGGCAGGACACCTCCAATGCCGGGCTTGGCGCCCTGCGACAGCTTCAGGGACACGCACTTGACGTGATCGTGTGCGGCCTTGTCGGCGAACTCGGCGGAGTCGAAGTCGCCGTCGGGCGTGCGGCAGCCGAAGTACCCGGTGCCGATCTCCCAGACGAGGTCACCGCCCGGGCGAAGGTGATACTCGGACAGTCCGCCCTCACCGGTGTCCTGGGCGAACCCCCCTGCCGCCGCGCCCCCGTTGAGGGCGAGGACGGCGTTGGCGGAGAGCGATCCGAAGCTCATCGCGGAGACGTTCAGCAGTGCCATGTCGTAGGGCCGGCCGCAGTCCGGACCGCCGATCCGCACGCGCGGCGGTTCCTTCGGCACCGGTCGCGGCGCCATCGAGGGGACCAGGAACTCGTAGCCGGGCTGGTACACGTCCCGTTCGGTGCCGTAGGGCTCCTCCGCGTCCGTGCCCTTGGCGCGCTCGTAGACGATGCTGCGCACGTCCCGGTCGAAGGGACGTCCGTCGTAGTTCCGCTCGATGAAGTACTGCTGCAACTCCGGACGTATGCGCTCCATGAGGAAGCGGGCATGGCCGAGCACCGGATAGTTGCGCAGCACCGAATGCCGGCGTTGCAGCAGATCCCACGCGCCCAGCAGAGCCAGCAGCATCACCGGTACGGCGACGAGCAACCACCGTGGGGAGATCCAGGCCGCCGCCAGGGACGCCAGTACACCTGCGACAAGAGTCAGGACGACGATTGCGATGCGTGTCACCCCTTGCTCATTGCCGGGCGATCGCTCTCCAGTCCTGGGAGACGTGCTCAGCTCGACCAGCGTCGGCGCGGGAGGCGTCCACCGGTGAGAGCGGCGCACGTTGCCGCCGACTCCGAAGTCCTACTTTGGCGTTCGACTCCGGTTTCAAAGGGTGACGATGCCTCTGGCCACAGGGGTGAGCCGCGTCGCCTCCGCACGGTCGGTGTCCCTCGCTCAAGCTGCAGCACTTGGCGCGCTCGGGGAGCACTGCAGGGCCACTTACACCCTGGCCGCGGATGCGCTGGCGCCCATATCTTCGAGCGCGTTGAAGACGACGGTTCGCCGCTCCAGCATGCCCTGAGACGTCCCGTATGGAGACCGCATACAGTTACCTGTCGGCAGCTCCGGGCAGCTTGGTGGGCATCGGGAGCGCGCCCGACATCAACATTCACGTGGTTCAGGATTCAGCACTCGGGGCGTGGAGGGGACAGGACCCTGGGCCTCATTCATCGCCCGTGGGGACACTCGTTCGACTGAATCCCCATGCCCCGGTCAACCATCCTTCGCCGACCGGGGCGTCCGCAGACGAGCGGGTCTGTGGGTGAATGCCGCGCCTGCGACCGCTCACCTAGGCCGTGTTTTAGAACCGAGCCTCTTACCACGCCTCGTGCCGTGATGATCTCGGTGTGGGGCGTGGAGATCTCTCGGACGAACAGTGGGCCGTGCTGGAACCGCTGTTGCCCGTTGCGCAGGTCGGCAGGCCCTCGACATGTCGACGCAAGCTGATCGACGGGATCCGCTGACGAGTGCGAACGGGTGCTCCCTGGCGGGATCTGCCGATGGAGTATGGACCGTGGCAGACGGTCTACGGGCTCTTCCGCCGCTGGCAGCGGGCTGGCGTCTGGCAGACGGTGCTGACCGGTCTGCAGGCCAGGGCAGATGCGGCGGGGCTGATCACGTGGGAGGTGAACGTCGACTCCACGATCTGCCGGGCTCACCTGCACGCGGCCGGCGCCCGCCGGGACGGGCAGGCCCAAAAAGGAGCCGCCCGGCGGAGTCGTCGCCGAGCCAGGAGACCATGGGCTTGGCCGGTCCCGAGGTGGCTGGACCACCAAAATCCACCTGGCCTGCGAACAAGGACAAAGGCCCTTGTCTCTTTTGGTCACCGCAGGACAGCAAGGTGACAGCCCGCAGTTCGTGGCCGTGTTGGAAGTGAGGTTCCCCCGCTGTGTGGGAGTGGCTGACTAGCTGGTCAGGGCGGGTTGACGTGGTTTCAGGTTCACTTGTTCGGCCGCTGCCTGGCTGGCG
>NZ_JBSGDB010000513.1:0-5857 GCF_053602155.1 Streptomyces sp. NPDC004561 | reverse complement strand
GGTGAGCGCAGCCGGCTGATGCTGGACATCGCGGGGTACCGGGCCAAGAAGCGGACCGAGCTGTCCGAGCTGGGCGGCCTGGGTGGGCTGTTCGCCCGGCACCTGGTCGCCGAGCACGGTGTCCGCAGTCTGCTGCTCGTCAGCCGCCGCGGCGGGGACGCACCCGGCGCGGCCGAACTCGCCGCCGAACTGACCGAGCAGGGCGCCGACGTCACCTGGGCCGCGTGCGATGTGGCGGACCGCGAAGCCGTCCGCGCACTTCTGGCCGGGCCCGGGCAGAACCTGTCCGCGATCGTCCACACCGCCGGCGTCCTGGACGACGGAGTCATCGGCTCGCTGACCCCGGAACGGCTGGACGTGGTGTTCCGCCCGAAGGTGGACGCGGCGCTGAACCTGCACGACCTGGCGGGCGAACTGTGCGGCGACCTGTCGGCGTTCGTGCTCTTCTCCTCGGTGGCAGGCACCCTCGGCACGCCGGGCCAGGGGAACTACGCCGCCGCCAACACCTTCCTCGACGCCCTCGCCGAGCACCGCCGTGCCACGGGCCTGCGGGCCACGTCGCTGGCCTGGGGCCTGTGGGCGCAGGACAGCGCGAGTGCCATGACCGGCGGCCTCGACCACACCGACCTCACCCGCATCAAGCGCATGGGCCTCGCCGCGATCCCGTCGGCGGACGGCCTGCGGATGTTCGACACGGCACTGGCCACCGATCGGGCAGCGGTCGCCCCGATCAGGCTCGACACGTCCGCCTTCCACGGCGGACAGGGACAGCCCGTGCCGCCGGTCCTGCGCGGACTGGTGCGGGTCGCGCCGGTGCGGCGCGCGGCGCAGACCGCGCCGAAGGGATCGCTGGGTCAGCGGCTGGCCGGGCTGCCGGAGGCCGAGCGCGAGCAGGTTGTCCTGGACCTGGTGCGTACCGAGGTCGCCGCCGTGCTCGGGCACGCCAGCGCACAGGCGGTCGGCGCGGACGACTCGTTCAAGGACACCGGGTTCGACTCGCTGACCGCCGTCGAACTGCGCAACCGGCTCAACTCAGCCGTAGGCATGCGTCTGCCCGCCACCCTGATCTTCGACTACCCGAGCCCGCTCGCCCTCGCCCGCTTCCTGACCGCCGAAGCCGCGGGCTCCGGCGAGGCGGCGGCGGCAGCTGTGCCGGCACCGCTCGCAACGGTCACCGGAACGGTGGACGAGCCCATCGCGATCGTGGGCATGGCCTGCCGCTATCCCGGCGGCGTGCGGTCGCCCGAAGACCTGTGGCGTCTCGTCGCCTCCGGCGGCGACGCGATCTCGGGCTTCCCGGAGGACCGCGGCTGGGACGTGGAGAAGCTCTACGACCCGAACCCCGACCAGTGGGGCACCAGCTACACCCGAGAGGGCGGCTTCCTCCACGACGCGGCGGACTTCGACGCGGAGTTCTTCGGGATCTCGCCGCGTGAGGCGTCGGCGATGGACCCGCAGCAGCGGTTGTTGCTGGAGACGTCGTGGGAGGCGTTCGAGCGGGCCGGGATCGATCCGGCGACGGTGCGGGGCAGCAGGACCGGTGTCTTCGCCGGCGTGATGTACCACGACTACGGCGGCCGCGTGCGGACGGCTCCGGACGGCATGGACGCCTACCTGGGCAGCGGCAGCGCGGGCAGCATCGCCTCCGGCCGGGTCTCGTACACCTTCGGGCTGGAGGGCCCGGCGGTCACGGTGGACACGGCGTGCTCGTCGTCGCTGGTGGCGCTGCATCTGGCTGCCCAGGCGCTGCGGAGCGGCGAGTGCTCGATGGCGCTGGTCGGCGGTGTCACCGTCATGGCGACTCCCTCGACGTTCGTGGAGTTCAGCCGTCAGCGTGGTCTGTCGGCGGACGGCCGGTGCAAGGCGTTCGCGGCCGGGGCGGACGGTACGGGCTGGGCCGAGGGTGCGGGGATGCTGCTGGTCGAGCGACTGTCCGACGCCCGGCGGAACGGGCACCAGGTGCTGGCGGTGGTCCGTGGTACGGCGGTGAACCAGGACGGTGCGTCCAACGGTCTGACGGCTCCGAACGGGCCCTCGCAGCAGCGGGTGATCCGCCAGGCGTTGGCCAATGCGGGCCTGTCCTCGGATCAGGTCGATGCGGTGGAGGCGCACGGTACGGGGACGAAGCTGGGTGACCCGATCGAGGCGCAGGCGCTGATCGCCACGTACGGCCAGGGACGGGAAGGCGACCGGCCATTGTGGCTGGGCTCCCTGAAGTCGAACATCGGCCATGCGCAGGCGGCGGCGGGCGTGGCCGGTGTGATCAAGATGGTCATGGCGATGCGCCACGGCGTCCTGCCGCGGACCCTGCACGTGGACGAGCCGACCCCTCACGTGGACTGGTCGGCCGGTGACGTCCGGCTCCTGACCGAGGCAGTCGACTGGCCTGCGACCGACGCGCCGCGTCGAGCGGCGGTGTCCTCCTTCGGCATCAGCGGCACCAACGCCCACGTGATCGTCGAACAGGCCCCCGCCTCAGCCGAGTTGCCGCCCGCGTCCGACCCGGGCGCGGTCGTACCGTGGGTGCTGTCGGGCAGGACGGAGGCGGCGCTGCGGGCACAGGCGGAGCGCCTGCTGTCCCTGGCCCCGGGCACGGGCCTGCGGCCGGCCGACATCGGCTTCGCGCTGGCCACCGCACGCTCGGCCATGGAGCACCGGGCCGCGGTGGTGGGGGAGGACCGGGACGAACTCCTGGAAGGGCTCCACGCGTTGGCCGCAGGGTCCCCGTCCGCCCGGGTCGTCCTGGGCGAACCGGGCACCGGCGGCAAGGTCGGGTTCCTGTTCTCGGGGCAGGGCTCGCAGCGGATCGGCATGGGGCGCGAACTGTACGGGGCCTACCCCGTGTTCGCGGCGGCGTACGACGAGGTGTGCGCGCTTTTGGCCGCGCCCGTCGATGTCGACTCGGAGGAGTTGAACCAGACGGGTTCGACGCAGCCCGCGCTCTTCGCTGTCGAGGTCGCCCTGTTCCGGCTTCTCGAATCGTGGGGTGTCCGGCCGGATTACGTGGCCGGTCACTCGGTCGGCGAGATCGCGGCCGCGCATGTGGCCGGGGTGCTGTCGCTGGAGGACGCGGCGAGGCTGGTGTCGGCACGGGCCGCGCTGATGCAGGCCCTGCCCGTCGGCGGGGCGATGGTCGCGGTCCAGGCGACCGAGGAGGAGGTAGTGCCGCACCTCACCGACGACGTCGGTATCGCGGCGGTCAACGGCCCCCAGTCGGTCGTCATCTCCGGTGCCGAGGAAGTGGTCGTCGCCATCGGTGAGGCCTTCCGGGGGCAGGGTCGTAAGACGTCCCGTCTGAAGGTCAGCCACGCCTTCCACTCGCCGTTGATGGATCCGATGCTGGAGGAGTTCGCGGAGGTCGTCAGCAGTCTGACGTTCAACGAGCCGCGGATCCCGGTGGTTTCCAACCTCACCGGTCGCCTGGCCGAGCCGTACACCCCGGAGTACTGGGTCCGGCACGTGCGTGAGGTGGTCCGTTTCGCCGACGGCGTGCGGACCCTGCACGAGCTGGGCGTGACGACGTTCGTGGAGGTCGGCCCGGGTGGTGTCCTCAGCGGCATGGCGCAGGGCTGTGTGGACGACGTCGTCACCATCCCCGTACTCCGAGCCGACCGCCCCGAGCCGTACGCGCTCGTCACCGCAGTCGGGCAGCTGCACACCCACGGCGTCCCGCCCGACTGGCAGGCGCTCTTCCCCGACGCCCGCCGCGTCGACCTGCCGACCTACGCCTTCCAGTACGAGCGCTACTGGCTGGAAGCGCCGGAGGAGTTCACCGGGCGTGGCGCTGCCACGGGACTCGGACTGGGTGCGGCGGAGCACCCGTTGGCCGGTGCGGCGGTCGCGCTGCCCGGCGCGGGCGGGTACCTGGTCACCGGGCGGCTCTCGCTCAAGACGCATCCCTGGCTCGCCGACCACACGGTCATGGACAGCGTGCTGCTGCCGGGTACCGCGCTCGTGGAGCTGGCGGTGCGCGCGGGCGACGAGGCCGGTTGCGCACAGGTCGAGGATCTGACGCTGGAGGCACCGCTGATCGTCCCGGAGCGCGGCGGTGTGGCCGTGCAGGTGTGGGTCGGGGCCGAGGAGGAGCCGGGCAGGCGCGCGCTGAGCGTGCACTCGCGACTGGAGGACGCCCCGGACGACGCGCCGTGGGTGCGGCACGCGGTCGGTCTCCTGGCGGACGTGCTGCCCGAGCCGCCGCAGGGCGCGGATCGCGGGGCGTGGCCGCCGGCGGGTGCGGAGGCCGTGGACCTGACCGGGTTCTACGAGGGCCTGGACGGGCTCGGTCTGGGCTACGGCCCGGTCTTCCGCGGCCTGCGGTCGGTGTGGCGGAGCGGGGACGACGTCCTCGCCGAGGTCGCCCTCCCCGAGGGCACGGAGGGGGACGGATTCGCCGTTCATCCGGCGCTGCTGGACGCGGCGCTCCACGCGATCGGCGCGGGCGGGCTCGTCCCCCTCGGTGACGGACCGCTGCTGCCCTTCGCCTGGTCCGGAGTGTGCGTACGTGCCGCGGGCGCGACGGCGCTGCGGGTCAGGGTCTCTCGCACGGGTACGGACGCGGTGTCGCTGACCGTGGCCGACGCCTCGGGCGGTCTGGTGGCCACGGTCGGCTCGCTGTCGTTGCGGCCGGTGTCGCGCGGGCAACTGCTCGCGGCGGGCGGCTCCGGCGGGCGTGCCGACGACTCGCTGTTCGGCCTCGCATGGCAGCCCGCGGCCCTCACGGAGACTGACGCCGCCGACCTCGACGTACGGAGCTACGCGGACCTGGCCGCGCTGTCCGCCGAACCGGCCCTTCCCGATGTCGCGGTGGTCACGGTCGTTCCGTGCCCGGCGGGGCCCGGTACGGAGACCGCGGACCGTGTGCACGGCGTCGCGAGTGAGGTTCTGGCGTTGGTGCAGTGGTGGTTGGCGGAGGAACGTGCGGGGCGTCTGGTGTTGGTGACGCGTCCGGGTGATGTGGCGCATGCCGTGGTGTGGGGGCTTGTGCGGTCGGCGCAGTCGGAGAACCCGGACCGCTTCGTGCTGGTGGAGGCCGAGGACACCGATGATGCGGTCCGTGTGCTGCCCGCCGTGCTCGCTTCGGTTGAGTCGCAGTTCGCTGTGGTCGACGGGGAGGTGTTCGTGCCGCGCCTGGTGAAGGCCACCGGAACCGCCGGCGACCTGCCGGACCTGGCTTCCGGCACCGTCCTCGTGACCGGTGCATCCGGGTCGCTGGGCGCGCTCGTGGCCCGGCATCTGGTGTCCGAGCACAAGGTACGGCGGCTTCTGCTGTCGAGTCGCCGGGGCGCGGACGCACCCGGTGCGGCCGAGCTGGCGGCCGAACTGACCGCATGGGGCGCCGAGGTCACCTGGGCGGCCTGCGACGTCGCGGACAGGGAGGCCGTCTCCGGAATGCTGGACGGGCTCGGCGGGCATGCCCTGTCGGCCGTCGTGCACACCGCGGGTGTTCTCGGCGACGGGGTCGTCGCCTCGGTCACACCGGAGAGGATGAGGGAGGTCTTCCGCCCCAAGGTGGACGCCGTGCTGAATCTGCACGAGTGCACCCGGGAAATGGGCCTGGCCGCCTTCGTGGTGTTCTCGTCCGTCGCCGGCATGGTCGGCAGCGCCGGTCAGGCGAGCTACGCGGCGGCGAATTCCTTCCTCGACGCCTTCTCGGCGTACCGGCGCCGTGCGGGATTGCCCGCCACATCGCTGGCATGGGGTGTGTGGGAGCGGTCCGGCGCGATGACGGACGGCCTCGCCGAGGCCGACCGGGCGCGGATGGCGCGGAGCGGTGTGCTGCCGCTGCCGCCCGAGGAGGGGCTGCGGCTGTTCGACGCGGCGCTGGCCTCGGACGAGGCGGTACTCGCCCCGGTCCGCC
>NZ_JBSGDB010000512.1:0-5860 GCF_053602155.1 Streptomyces sp. NPDC004561 | reverse complement strand
CCGCCCGGCCGGAACCGGCCGACGAGGGCCCCACCGGACTCCGCCCCGACCGCACCTACCTGGTCACCGGCGGGCTCGGCGGCCTGGGCCTGGTCACCGCCCGGAAGCTGGCCGCGCTCGGCGCCCGGCACCTCACCCTGGTCAGCCGCGGCGGCCGGGCCACCGAGGAGGCCTCGCCGGTCCTCGCCGACCTCGCGGCCGAGGCCGAGATCGACGTCGTACGCGCCGACGTCTCCCGGCCGCAGGACGTCCAGCGGCTGGTGCGCCGGCTCGCGGCGGGCCCCCACCCGGTCGGCGGGATCGTGCACGCGGCCGGCTCCTACGACAAGAAGCTGATCTCCGAGCTGACCTGGGAGTCCATCGACGCCCAGCTCGCGGCGAAGGCCTACGGCGGCTGGCTGCTGCACGAGGCGGCCGAGAGCTCCTTCCCGGAGCTGGACTTCTTCGTCACCTACTCCTCGATCGCCTCCGTGCTCGGCGGCGCCACCCAGGGCCACTACGCCGCCGCCAGCGCCGGGCTCGACGCGCTCGCCGAGTGGCGCGGCCGGCGCGGGGTGCCGGGTCTCTCGGTCAACTGGGGCGCCTGGGCGAGGGTCGGCATGTCCGCCCGCCTGGAGGAGCACCTCAGCCAGGAGATCGAACGCAGCGGCGTCCGCTTCTTCTCCCCGACCCGCGCCCTGGACACCCTCGCCCGGCTCTGGGGCCGGCCGCGCACCCAGCGGATCGTCGGCGAGTTCGACTGGGACCGCTACGTCTCCGGCAGCGTCACCGGCGACCTGTTCTTCGACCGGCTCGCCCGGCAGGCGGCCGACGACGACGGCACCGGCCTCGACCTCGGCGCGCTGGCTGCGCTGCCCGAGGCCGAACGCCTGGCCGCCGTCACCTCCGTGGTCCGCGAGAAGGTCGCCGCCGTACTGCATCTGGAGGAGGGCGACGAGCTGGACACGACCACCGAGTTCGTCTCGCTGGGCCTGGACTCCCTGATGGCCCAGCAGGTCAAGGCCGCGCTGGAACAGGCCTTCCGGCTGCCCCTGCCGGCCTCCCTCACCCACGACCACCCCACGGTCCGCGCGCTGGCCCTGTTCGTCGACGGGCAGCTCGCCCCGGCAGCGTGAACAGCAAGGGACGGGAAACCACCATGACCGACATACCGAGGGAGCGCTGGACGCTCCACCACTCCGCCCGCGCCCACGCCGGCACCCGCCCCGACCACCCGGCGATCGTCTGCGAGGGCCGCGTCACCACCTACGACAAGCTGCACCGGGACAGCAACCAGGCCGCGCACGCCCTGCACACCAGCGGGGTCAGGCGCGGCGACCGGGTCGCCTACCTGGGCCGCGAGTCGGCGAACTACTACCTCGTGATGATCGCCTGCGCCAAGGCCGGCGCGGTCCTCGTACCGGTCAACTGGCGGCTCACCCCGAACGAGGTCGACCACATCCTGCGCGACTCCGGCGCCGCGCTGATCTTCGTGGACGACGAGTTCTGGGACACCGTCGCCACGGTCCGCCACCAACTGCGCGGCCTGCGCCGGGTGATCCGGGTCGACGGCACCGACGCCGACGGCGAACCCTCGCGCGGCGCCGGGCTGCTCGCCTGGGCCGCCGACCAGCCCGACAGCGACCTCGCACCCGGCACCGGCCCCGACGACGCCGTCATCCAGATCTACACCAGCGGCACCACCGGCCTGCCCAAGGGCGCGGTCCTCGCCCACCGCAGCTTCTTCACCCTGCCGCACGCCAGCCGCGCGCACGGGGTGGACTGGATCGACTGGCTGCCCGAGGACGTCGCCCTGATCTCCCTGCCGGGCTTCGGCGTCGCCGGCATCGGCTGGTTCCTGCACACCTTCAACGCCGGCGGCACCAACGTGATCATGCCGCAGTTCGACCCGCAGGAGGCCGTACGCCTCATCCGCGCCCACCGCGTCACCACCGCCTTCGCCGCCCCCGCGATGCTCCAGGCGATGGCGGCCGAACGCGGGGCCGGGCCCGAGGCGTTCACCTCGCTGCGCAAGATCGCCTACGGCGCCGCGCCCATGTCCGAGACGCTGCTCAAGCAGTGCCTGGAGACCTACCGCTGCGAGTTCGCGCAGATCTACGCCAGCACCGAGACCGGCAGCGTCGCGGTCTGTCTCCCGCCCGCGGCCCACCACCCCGGCAGCAAGGTGCTCAACTCCGTCGGCAAGGCCTGCCCCGGCAACGAGATCAAGGTGATCGGCCCCGACGGCGAGACCCTGCCGGCCGGCGCCATCGGGCAGATCTGCGTCCGCGCCCCCTCCCGGATGCTCGGCTACTGGAACCTGCCCGAGGCCACCGCCCGCACCCTGGTGGGGGAGTGGCTGCACATGGGCGACGCCGGCTACCTCGACGAGGACGGCCACCTCCACCTGTGCGACCGCATCAACGACACGATCATCGTGGCCGGCCAGAACATCTACCCGGCGGAGGTCGAGAAGGCCCTCGCCGCGCACCCGGCCGTCGCGGACGCGGCCGTGGTCGGGCTGCCCGACGACCGCTGGGGCGAGAGCGTCCACGCGGTGGTGGTGCTGCGGCCCGGCGCCACGGCCACCCCCCGGGAACTCCTGCTGTCCCTGCGGGGCCGCATCGCCGACTACAAGATCCCCGGCACCTACCACTTCACCGAGTCCCTTCCCCGCAACCCGTCGGGGAAGATCCTCCGCCGCGCGGTGCGGGAGCAGCTGACGACACCGGCCAGGGACCCACTTGGGAGCACAGTGTGACTTCACCACGGATCGGCATCCTCCTGCCCACCCGGGAGCAGGCCATCAACGGCAGCTATGCCGCCGCCCCGCTCCTCGACTTCGCGAGGAGCGCGGAGGCCCTCGGCTTCGACTCGCTGTGGGCCGGTGACTCGCTCACCGCCCGGCCCCGCCTGGACCCCCTGGTCGTCCTCTCGGCCGCCGCGGCGGCGACCCAGCGCATCACGGTCGGCACGGCGGCCCTCACCCCGGCCCTGCGCCACCCCCTGATCGGCGCCAACATGATCGCGAGCCTCAGCCATGTCGCGGCCGGCCGGCTGGTGCTCGGCCTCGGCTCGGGCTTCCCGATGGCCGAGACCGAGGAGGAGTTCGCCTCGGTCGGCGCCTCCTTCCAGGGCCGCGTGGGCCGCCTCGACGAGATCACCGCCCTGTGGCGCACCGCCTGGCGCTCCGGCGAGAAGGGCGAACCCGCCGAGTTCGAGGGCAGGTTCTGGCAGGCCGAGAACCTCGACCGGCTCCCGTCCCCCGCCGTCCCCGGCGGCCCGCCGCTCTGGCTGGCCGGCAGCGACACGCCGAAGGTGCTCGCCCGCGCGGCGACCCGCTACGACGGCTGGCTGCCGTTCCTGCCCGACGTCGACGCCTACGCCCGCGCCCGCGCCCGGCTCGCCGAACTCGCGGGCGAGGCGGGCCGCGAGGTGACGCCCGCGCTGTACGCCACGGTCACGGTCAACGCCGACGAGAGCGCCGCCAGGGCCGAACTGGAGCACTACATCAGCCACTACTACGGCCGTTCCCTGGAGCAGATGCGGACCATCCAGGCCTACGCCTGGGGCAGCGCCGAGAAGTGCGCCGAGTGGCTCGGCGGCTACGTCCGCGCCGGCGCCCGGCACCTGGTCGTACGGATCGGATCCCTGGACCCGGAAGCGCAGTTGAAGGAGATCGCCGAGGTGCTGCTGCCCGCCGTGCGCGCCCTCGGTTCGTCCACCACCGTTGGGAGTACGCAGTCGTGACCACCGCCATCGGCACCATCGGCAGCCAGATGTCCAGCGAGGGGCACTGGTTCCACCCCGTGGAGCCCTCGCCCGACGCCTCGATCCGGCTGTTCCTGCTGCCCCACGCGGGCAGCGGCGCCATCATCTACCGCGACTGGGAACGCCTGCTGCCGCCGGACATCTCCCCGCAGGCCGTCACCCTGCCCGGCCGCCACAACCGCCGGGAGGAGCCGACGCACGAGGAGTTCTGGCCGCTGCTCGACGCCCTGCACGAGGCGGTGCTGAACGACCTGGACGAGCGGCCGTTCGCCCTGTTCGGGCACTGCCTCGGCGCCCAGCTGGCCTTCCGGCTGGCCATCCGCATGGAGGAGGAGGGCGGCAGGGCGCCGGTGATGGTCGGCATGTCCGGCTGGTCGCCGGTGGGCTTCTTCAAGCCGACCGAGGAGCAGAGCCGGATGCCGGAACCGGAACTGGTCGAGTGGATCAAGAAGTTGGGCTCCTTCCCGGCCGAGGTCTACGACAACCCCGAGATGCTCGCGCTCGTCGTGCCCGCACTCCGCTCCGACCTCAGGGTCGCCGGGGACTACGACGACGACGGCGCCGGCGTCAGCTGCCCGCTCGCCTCCTACGGCGGCCGCAGCGACCCGCTCCAGGAGGACCCGGACGCCATGTCCCACTGGGCGGGGCGCACACCGGCGTACCTGGGCCACAACGAGTACGAGGGCGGCCACTTCTACATCGACACCCACGCACAGGCCGTCACCGCTCACTTCGCGCACCGGCTCCAGCGGACCGTGGCCACCGCCGTGAGCTGACCGGGCGAGGGCGCGTCAGCGCCGTGTCAGCGGGTCGCGAGAAGCTGCGAGGCGGCCCGCCGACACGGCGTCCGTCGGTCTCTCCCCGACGAACAGCCGAGGCCATCACACCCGAGAGAGAGAACGGCATGAAATTCGAGAACGACCTCTACATCGCGTCGGCCGGGTCCTGGCTACCGGACACGGTCCCCGTAACCCAGGCCATAGCGGACGGTCTCGTCGACGAGGACCACCGCGACCTGGGCTTCGAGCACATCGCAGTCTCCGACGACCTCTCCGCTCCCGAGATGGCCGTACGCGCGGGCCGGCTGGCCGTGGCGCGCTCCGGCGTCGACCCGGAGGACGTCGGGCTGGTCCTGCACGCGTCCAGCAGCTACCAGGGGCACGACATGTGGCCCACCGCGGCCTACGTCGCGAACGAGACCGTCGGTACCGCCGCTCCCGGCTTCGACCTCCAGCAGCGCTGCAACGGCGCCCTGGGCTCGCTGAGCCTGGCCGCCGGCTACATCGGCGCCGGTCTCGCCACCGAGGTGCTGATCACCACCGGCGACCGGTTCGCCGCGCCCTGGGTCGACCGCTGGAACATCCAGCTCAACTTCGTCTTCGCGGACGGCGGCAGCGCGCTGGTGCTGTCCGGGCGCACGGGGTTCGCCCGGCTGGTGGCGGCCACGCTGGGCGCCGACAACTCGCTGGAGCGGTGGAACCGCGGGCTGGAACCGTTCGACACCAAGCCCGGCGCCGAGGTGCGGCTGCGCGAGCGCGGCGCCCAGCACGCGGTGACGAAGGAGGCGGAGGGCTCCTGGGAGCGCTACGAGGCGGCCCTCATGGCCACCACCTCACGCGTCCTGGCCGAGGCCGGGGTGACCACGCAGGACATCTCCCGCGTGGTCACGCCCAACGTGCACCGCAACAAGGCGCCCGAGAACTTCGATCTGCTCGGTTTCACCGAGAAGCAGAGCACCTGGGAGGTGGGCCGCCGCTACGGGCACATCGGCCCCGGTGACCAGTTCCTCGGCATCGAGCACCTCGTGCTGGAGCGCGCCGTCGGACCGGGCGACCTCGTCCTGGTCGTCGCGGCGGGCGCGGGCTTCAGCTTCTCCGCAGCCGTACTGGAGATCCTGCACGTCCCGTCCTGGTGACGGGCGGGGCGGCTCCAGGGACCCCCACCGACCGAAGAAAGGAACGGCCGCCATGGCCTTACGAGAACCCCGGGAAGCCGCCCCGGAGCAGAACGGGAACCCGTCCGGCGAGAAGTTCGGTGTGCGTGGCTACACCCGCTGCCAGCGCTGCGGCCGTCCGCACTCCGTGTACCGCAAGTTCGGCCTGTGCCGCGT
>NZ_JBSGDB010000511.1:0-5861 GCF_053602155.1 Streptomyces sp. NPDC004561 | reverse complement strand
GGATCCGGCCGCCGCGCGCCGTCGTGTGCCGTCACGCCGTACGGGAGCCACGGTGACGCCGCCGGGACCGGCTCGGGCTCACGGGACGGCCGGGGCCTCCTGGGGGCCGAGGACCGTGAGCAGGGCGAGGCGCTCGGCGTCCTCGGTGCCGGGCTCGGCCGTGTAGACCATGATCCGCAGATCGCTGCCGGCCACGGAGAGCACATCGCAGTCGAGCGTCACCGGGCCGACGGCCGGGTGCTCCACGGTCTTGCGCGCCGCGTCGTGGACGCCCACCACGCCGCTGTCCCACAGTCCGGCGAAACGGTCGCTGCGCTCGCGCAGTTCCCTGATCAGGGCGTGCAGCCGGCGGTCGGCCGGGTAGCGC
The DNA here is from genome assembly GCF_053602155.1 of Streptomyces sp. NPDC004561. Lineage (NCBI taxonomy): Bacteria > Bacillati > Actinomycetota > Actinomycetes > Kitasatosporales > Streptomycetaceae > Streptomyces > Streptomyces sp. NPDC004561. Next base: position 5,494 of record NZ_JBSGDB010000511.1, on the reverse strand, counting down.
TCGGCGGCGGTGCGCAGGTCGGCGACGAGTGCCGTCTCGAAGGCCCGCAGCGCGTCCGGCGTGTGGGCGACGCCGTGTCCGGGGCCGAGGAAGTGCCGCCACACACCGTTGCGTTCCCCGCCGCGCAGGCGGGAAGGGTCGCCCATGAGGGCGGCGTAGGGCGCGTTGGCGACCAGCAGGGTCCAGGTGGCGTCGTAGACCGCGACCGGGGTCCCGGCCAGCCGGTCCAGCAGCCGCTGCACGCTGGGCGGGATGAAGGCGGGCACGGTCCGTGGACCGGGCGGGGCGAGTCCCGCCAGCCGGTACAGATGGTCGCGTTCGGGGGCCGAGAGCCTGAGCGCCCGGGCCAGCGACTCGACGACCTGGGAGGACGGGTTGGTCGCCCGGCCCTGTTCCAGCCGCGTCACGTAGTCGACGGAGATCCCGGCCAGCTGTGCCAGTTCCTCCCGGCGCAGCCCCGCGGCCCGTCGGCGGCCCCCGGCGGGCAGTCCGGCGTCCCCGGGCGGTAGCCGGTCGCGCCAGCGGTGGATCGCCGCTCCCAGTTCCCCGCTCGTCATGCCCCCAGTGTGCCGCGCGGCGCCCGGGCGTGCCTGGTACCGCGATTCCTAGGAAAACAGGTCTTCTGGCTGTTCCGGTGCCGTCGGCGGAGCCTTGAGGCATGACGAACACACTCATCACCGGAGCGAACAAGGGTCTCGGCTTCGAGACCGCCCGCCGGCTGCTGGCCGCCGGCCACACCGTCCACCTCGGCGCCCGCGACCCCGAGCGCGGCCGGCGCGCCGCCGAGGAGCTCGGCGCCCACTTCGTCCAGCTCGACGTCACCGACGACGCCTCCGTCGCCGCCGCGGTCAAGGTGATCGAGGCCGAGGGCGGCCTGGACGTCCTGGTCAACAACGCCGGGATCGAGCCGCGCCGGCCCGACGGCGGCTTCGTCGACCCCGCCACGACCACCGCCGACGACGTGCGGACCGTGTTCGAGACCAACGTATTCGGCATGGTCCGGGTCCTGCACGCCTTCCTGCCGCTGCTGCGGCGCTCGGCCCACCCGGTCGTCGTCAACGTCAGCAGCGGGCTCGCCGCGGCGGCGGCGCTCGCGGACCCGGCGGCGCCCGAGCACTTCTACCCCGACCTCGCCTACCCGGCGTCCAAGGCCGCGGTCAACATGCTCACCGTGCAGTACGCCAAGGCGTTCGACGGCATCCGGATCAACGCGGTCGACCCCGGGTTCACCGCCACCGACCTCAACCACAACACCGGGACCCAGACGGTCGAGGAGGGCGCGGACGTCATCGTCCGCATGGCGGGCATCGGCCCCGACGGCCCCACGGGCACCTTCCGGAAGGCGGCCGGGGTCCTGCCCTGGTGACGGGCATCCGGGGCGACAGCGACGGGCCGGCCGACGTGTGCCGGGCGTGTCGCTGCCCCGGCTGTGGCATGCGGCGGCGTGGCGCGTGCCGGGCCGGCGAGGCGCGCGGCGAGGATGGCGCTCGGTAGCAGCGGGCTGGGAGGCGGGTATGACGGTGAACCGTATCGGCCTGGTCGTGCACGGCGGACGCCCCGAGGCCTTGGCCGCCGGGCGGGCCGTGCGCGAGTGGTGCGCCGAGCACGCCGTGGCGTGCACCGACATCGACGTGTGGCGGGAGGGCGCCCGGCACAGCGCGCGGGAGGAGGTCGACGCCGCGCACGATCCGGACCTCATCGTCACCCTCGGCGGCGACGGCACCTTCCTGCGCGGGGCCCGGCTGGCGGCCGAGAACGACGCCCTGGTGCTCGGCGTCGACCTGGGGCGGGTCGGCTTTCTGACCGAGGTGCCGGCCACGGCGGTGCGGGCGGCGCTGGACGCGGTGCGCGAGGAGCGGATCACCGTGGAGAGCCGGATGCTCCTCACCATGCGGGCGTCCTGCCGGCTGGAGATGCCCGCGCAGATGGAGGTGCTGATGCGGTACGGCCGCGGGCCGCTGCTGCCTCCGCCCCGGGTGCGCACGGAGTGCGAGACGGGCAACGACTGGGGTGTGGCGCTGAACGTCACCGCGCTGAACGACGTCGTGGTGGAGAAGCTGGCCCGGGACCGGCAGGTGTCGGTCGCGGTCTATCTGGCCGGCCGGCTGCTCGCCTCCTACTCCGCCGACGCGCTGCTGGTGGCCACGCCCACGGGCTCCACCGCGTACAGCTTCGCCGCCGGTGGTCCGGTCGTCTCGCCCCGTGCGGAGGGGCTGGTCTTCACACCGGTGGCCCCGCACATGGTGTTCAACCGCTCGGTGGTGGCCGCCCCCGACGAGCCCGTCGCCCTGCGTGTGCTCGAACGGTCGGGCCAGGCCGCCGTCAGCATCGACGGCCAGCTGCGCGGCGTGCTGGGTCCCGGGGACTGGATCGGCGTGTACGCCGCGCCCCGCCGGCTCAAGGCGGTCCGGCTGGGCCCGACGGACTTCTACGGCCGGCTGCGTGAGCGCATGAACCTGACCGACGCCCCCGCCGCGCTCGCCGACGGCGGGGCCGCCCCCTTGTGGCCGGTGTCCTCGCCGCCACCGGGCGATCTCGCCCACCTCGCCCTGCCCGCCGCCCCCGGCGACGCGTCCGCACGGTGAACCGCCGTGCCCGTCGGGCACCTGGGTCAGGGCCGCGGCACGACCCGGCGGAGCTGGGCAAGCGACGAGATGGCGGCCGAAGCGGCACCGTCAGAGAGGCGGCGCCGGGCGCAGGGCCAGGAGGGCGATGTCGTCCGTGGTGTCGGTGCCGAGTCCGATGACGAGTTCGTCGCAGAAGACGTCGAGCGGGGCGCGGGCCAGGGCCGCGGTGTGCTGCCGCAGCCGGGCCATGGCGTCGTCGAGCGACTCCCCGCGGCGCTCGATGAGGCCGTCGGTGAACATCAGCAGGGTGGAGTGGGCCGGCAGCGGATCGTGGGCCGTGACCCGGGGCAGGCTCGGGTCCACGCCGATGAGCATGCCGGCGCCGGCTTCCAGGTAGCGGGTGTCGCCCTCCGGGGTGGTCAGCAGGATCGGCGGGTGCCCGGCCGAGGAGTGGCGCAGCTCCCACGGTCCGCCCTCGACGCCCTTGACCACGCCGTACACACACGTCGCCGTGGCCTGCGGGTAGAGGGTCTGGCAGGCCAGGTCGAAGCGGTGCACGACCTCCGCCGGAGGTTCCTGACGGTCCACCGCGATGCCGCGCAGCAGGTTCCGCAGCTGGCTCATGGCCACCGCGGCCTGCAGATCGTGTCCGGACACGTCGCCGATGACCAGGGCGGTGTCGCCGGTGGGCAGCAGGAACGCGTCGAACCAGTCCCCGCCGACCTGGGCGTCGGCGCTGGACGGGGCGTAGCGGGCGGTCAGTTCCAGGTGGTCGACGTCCGGCAGTTCGGGCAGCAGCGCGCGCTGCATGCGTTCGGCGGTGCGCCGGGTGTGCAGGTGCAGGCGGGCGTTGTCCACGCCGAGGGCGATGCCGTGCATCAGGTCGGTGAGGAGCGGCAGATCGGCGTCGGTGAACGGCTGCTCGCCGTCGACGCGGACCACGGTCAGCGCGCCCAGGACCTCCCGGCGGGCCCGCAGCGGGGCGATGACGGCGCTGCTCCCCCCGAGCTGCTGGAACAGCTCCACCTGGCACGCGTCCAGGGCGCTGACCGGCGCGCCGGGCGGGGAGGTGTCGGTGAGCAGCAGGGGGCCGGCGCCGCGCAGCACCCGGGGCAGCGGTCCCCGTGTCGCCTCGGACATCGGCGGCAGCGTGCCGAGGTGGACGCCGGGCCGCAGTGCCTCGGGGTGGCGGTGGACGACGCAGACCCGCTCCGCCCGCCCCTGCTCGTCCAGCAGATCCACCACGCACCAGTCGGCGAGCTGCCGGGTGAGCACCTGGCACACCCGGTGCAGTCCCTCGTTGAGGTCGAGTGTGCTGGTCAGCGCGCTGGAGACGTCGGCCAGCAGGCTGAGCCGCTCCGGAGCCCCGCGGTCGGTGTACGCGTCGCCCTCTCGGTGCGCAGGGCGCAGGGCGGCCGGCGCACCGAGAGGTCTGCGCAGGGCGCCCGGCCGCGGTCGTACCGCGGGCGGGTGGTCCTCGGCCTCGTGCGGGGACACGGCCGAGATCGTCCGCACACCGAGCTGGGCGACGAACACGGTACGGCCGTCGACCGCCTCCTGGGTCTGGATGTGCAGCCGGATGGGCACGAGCCGGCCGTCCCTGTGCAGCGCGGGCAGCGGAAGGGACCGGCCCAGGATCCTCGGCTGCCCGGTGAGCAGCAGGGACGTGAAGGCCGCCACATGGCGTTGCCGCAGGTGCTCGGGGATCAGGGTGGTCAGCCGGCGCCCGACGAGGTCGTCCGGCTGCCAGCCCAGCAGCTCCGCCGCGGCGGCGTTCACCGCGATGATCCGGTTGCCGTCGTCGGCGGCGACGGTCGGGACGCTGCTCGTCTCGACCTCCGAGGCGTCCCAGGGGGCCAGTTCGGTGGAGGTGGCGCTCGGTGCGCTGCGGACCAGCGTCCAGGCGGTGGGGCGGCCCCCGGAGAGCTGGCTGACGATCTGGTCGAGCAGCCAGCCGCGCATGGCCCTGACCTGCGGGAGCGCCGGGAGGGTGAGGAGGTTTCCCTGCTGGGCCGCGGCATCGGACGTGTCGAGCAGCCGGCCCAGGGTGGTCACGGCGGGCGCCGCGTCCGCCGGGAACACCACCCGCAGGCCGAGGGTGGAGGTGCCGGGGGTCTCCTCCTCCACCGCGGCGGTCATGTAGGCGCTGATCAGGTTGCTCATGTCCTGGGCGGTGACGAGGTCCTGCGGGGCCAGGCCGGCGGGGGGCCCGCTGAACGACATGAGGGTCAGTTCCCGCAGCAGCGCCTCCCGGTGCTGCCGCGACGCGGTGTAGAGGGCGTAGGGCAGGTCGATCAGCGTGACCGGCACCGTGGGGCCGGACGGCGGCACGGCCTCCCACGGGGACGACGGGGGCACCGGGACCTCGTTCCACAGTTCGAACCACACCGTCTTGCGGTCCGCGTCGACACGGACGCCGTGGTCCGAGGACAGCTCCTGCACCAGCGCGAGGCCCCGTCCGGTGGCGGCGTACGGCAGGCACTCGTGCGGGGTCAGCCCGCGGTCCGGCCGTTCGTCGGTGACCTGGACGTGCACCCGGTCCGCGGCCCCCTTCGCACGGACCTCCACCTCGGTGCGCGCGTGCAGCACCGCGTTGGTCACCAGCTCCCCGGTGAGCAGCTCGGCGGTCTCCACCACGTCCGGCGCGACGCCACCCAGCGCGGCCCGCACGAAACGGCGGGCCGACGCGGCGCTCTCCGGCCGCGGCGGCAACCGCCGCGACGACGCTCCGAGCGCACCCAAGCCGCCCATACCGACACCGTGTACCCACAATCGCCGGGCGAAACTGGGCCGGGCGGAGACCGGACGACGCAGGCCGGCAGGGAACGGCTGCCACAGCCGCCCGCCCTCCTGGAGGTGCACCCCCTCGGCCGTCTTCCCGGCCGAGCCGATGGTCACCGTGCGCTCACGCATCCCGGGGAACGTGG
>NZ_JBSGDB010000510.1:0-5864 GCF_053602155.1 Streptomyces sp. NPDC004561 | reverse complement strand
GACCCGCCGGGTGGCGGCGGGCGGCGGGAGGCCCCCCCGCACCGGGGCCGGTCGGCTCGGGGAATCCGGGGGTGTGGATGCGAGCGGTGCGCCGAGCCGCCGGGTTGCGGGGCGTGCGCCATGGAGCGCGGCCGGGGTCACGACGCCGGCTCCGTCAGTTCTCGGTCGAGCGGGAGATCGGCGGTGACCGTCACGGCCGCCGGGTCGAGGTCGCTGGGGGCCGGCATCACGCTGCCGGGCAGCTGGACGGCCGCGGCGCCGTGGGCGACGGCGGAGGCGAGCGCCTCGGGGCCGCTGCCGCCGGCGATCAGGAAGCCGGCGAGGGAGGAGTCGCCGGCGCCCACGTTGCTGCGGACGGCGGCCACCCGCGCGCTGCCGAACCAGGCGCCCCGCTCCTCCACGAGGAGCTGTCCGTCGGCACCCAGGCTCGCGAGCACGGCGCGCGCGCCCATCCCGCGCAGTTCCTCGGCCGCCTTGAGGGCGTCGCCCACGGTCGCCAGGGGGCGTCCGACGGCCGCCGCGAGCTCCTCGGCGTTGGGCTTCACCACGTCGGGCCGGGCGTGCAGCGCCTCCAGGAGCGCGCGCCCCGAGGTGTCCAGGGCGATGCGCGCGCCGCCGGCGTGCGCCCGCGTGACGACGTCGGCGTACCACGAGGGCGCGAGCCCCCGGGGCAGGCTGCCGCAGCACGCGATCCAGTCGGCGTCGCGCGACTGCTCGCGCACCGTCTCCAGAAGCAGTTCCTGTTCGGCCGGGGAGAGTTCGGGACCGGGCGCGTTGATCTTCGTCAGCACCCCGTCCAGCTCCGCGAGCGCGATGTTGGAGCGGGTGGCGCCGGCGACCGGGACCGGGGCGACCTCGATGCCCTGCGCGTCGAGCAGACCGGCGACGAGCGCGCCCGGCGCACCGCCCAGGGGCAGGACGGCGACCGTGCGCCGTCCGGCCGCGGCGACGGCGCGCGAGACGTTCACGCCCTTGCCGCCGGGGTCCGTGCGCTCGGTCTCGGCGCGGATGACCTCGCCGCGCTTGAGCGCGTGGACCTCGTAGGTGCGGTCGAGGGACGGGTTGGGGGTGACGGTGAGGATCATGCGCGCACTACTTCCGTGCCGCCGCGCTCGATCGCGGCGGTGTCTTCGGGGCTCAGCCCGCTGTCGGTGATCAGCAGGTCCACATCGCTCAGGTCGCCGAAGCGGGCGAAGTGCTCCTGGCCGTGCTTGGCGGAGTCGGCGAGGAGGACGACGCGGCGGGCGGCGGCGATGGCGGCCCGCTTGACCGCGGCCTCGGCGAGGTCGGGGGTGGTCAGGCCGTGCTCGACGGAGAAGCCGTTGGCGGCGACGAACAGGACGTCGGCGCGGATCTCGCCGTACGCGCGCAGCGCCCAGGCGTCCACGGCGGCGCGCGTGCGGTTCCGTACGCGCCCCCCGACCAGGTGGAGCTGGATGCCCGGGTGGTCGGCGAGGCGGGCGGCGATGGGCAGGCTGTGGGTGACGACGGTGAGGGAGGACTCCAGCGGGATGGCCGCGGCGACCCGCGCCACGGTCGTACCGGCGTCGAGGACCATCGTGCCCTCGGCCGGCAGTTCGGCGAGGGCGGCCTTGGCGATGCGGTCCTTCTCGTCGGCCGCGGTGGACTCGCGTTCGGCGAGGTCCGGCTCGAAGTCGAGGCGGCCGACCGGGATGGCGCCGCCGTGCACCCGGCGCACGAGGCCGGCGCGGTCGAGGGCCTTCAGATCGCGGCGGATCGTTTCCGCGGTGACCTGGAACTCCTCGGCCAGCGACAGCACGTCCACCCGGCCGCCGTCGCGGGCGAGCCGGAGGATCTCCTGCTGCCGTTCCGGTGCGTACATGTCGCTCGTCCTCCGACTGGGTGTCCGTTCACTTCCGAGTCATGCCCGAACGTGTGGTTTCTCTGGAGGCTACGCCCGGTTTTCCGGAAAGTAAACAGGTTCGGGCCCGAATCGGGCATGATCGGACGCCCGCCCCGGCCGGGCGGGCGTACGGCGAGGCCCGGCACCCGCGGGTGCCGGGCCCTCGTCGAGGCCGGGAGCGGCTCAGTGCACCAGCTCCGGCTCCCGGTGCTCCTCCGGAAGGGCCGTGTCGTCCGCCCCCTCCACATGCTGGGCCGGCCGCTTCGGCAGGGCGGACATCAGCAGGAAGATCGCGCCCATGATCCCGGCGACCCACCACAGGGCGTGCTGGAAGGCGTGCACGAAGGCCGGGCCGACCTGCGCCGGGCTCAGACGGTCGCCGATCTCCCCGAAGAAGACCACCGACACGAGCCCCAGCCCGAGCGCGTTGCCCATCTGCTGCACGGTGTTGATCAGCCCGGACGCGGAACCGGCGTGCTCGCGCGGCACCTCCGAGAGCACCGCGTCGGTCAGCGGGGCGACGATCAGACCCATGCCGGTGCCCATCACGACCAGCGGCAGGGCCATCTGCCAGGAGGCGATCCCGAGACCGTAGCGGTGCGCCTCCCACAGGTAGAGCAGCACGCCCGCCGCCATCACCAGCGCGCCCGCCTGGAGCACCTTCCGCCCGAACCGCGGGACCAGCTTCTGCACCGACAGCCCCGCCGCCGTGGACACCGCGAGGGAGAACGGCACCCCGGTCAGCCCGGCCCGCAGCGGGTGCCAGCCCAGGCCGATCTGCATGTACAGGGTCCACACCAGGAAGAAGATGCCGAGCGCGACGCCGAAGACGGTCTGCACGGCGATGCCCGCGGCGAAGCTCTTCACGCGGAACAGCGACAGTTCGACCAGCGGGGAGCCGTCGCGGGCCGCCTTGCGCCGCTCGTACGCCACCAGCGCTCCGAACACGCCGAGCGCGCCCGCCATCGACACGTACCCCCACAGCGGCCAGCCCAGCTCGCGGCCGCGGGTGAGCGGGTAGAGCAGCATCAGCAGACCCAGCGAGACCAGGGCGACCCCGACGAGGTCCAGCTTCAGCGCCTTCGGGGCGCGGGACTCGGTGATGAAGCGGCGGCCGAGGAGGAAGGCGACGACGCCGACCGGCAGGTTGATCAGGAAGATGGGCCGCCATTCGAGCCCGAACAGGTTCCACTCCGTCAGCAGGGCGCCGAGTAGCGGGCCGGAGACCGCGCCCAGGCCGACGATCGCGCCGAACAGGCCGAACACCTTGCCGCGTTCGTGGGCCGGGAAGGTGGCGTGCACGATCGACAGCACCTGCGGCACCATCATCGCCGCCATGCCGCCCTGCAGGATGCGGGAGGCGACCAGCATCTCCGGGTTCGCGGCGAAGCCGCACAGCGCGGAGGCGAGGGTGAAGCCGCCGATGCCGATCAGGAACAGCCGCCTGCGGCCGTGGATGTCGCCGAGCCGGCCGCCGGTGATCAGGCCGGCGGCGAACGCGAGGGCGTAACCGGCCGTTATCCACTGGATCTGGCTGACCGAGGCGTGCGCGGTGCGCTCGATGGACGGGATCGCGATGTTGACGATCGTGACGTCGACCAGGTCCATGAACGCCGCGGTCATGACGATCGCCAGGGCGAACCAGCGGGCTCGGTCGGGTGCAGGGGTGCTTCGGTCGTTCGAGGTCATGAGAGGAAGGTAGAACCGCATTAGGTCAGAACATGTCCTAGACGTGCGGCATTCTCGTACGCATGACGACGGACACTCCGGCACGGTTGTTGCAGTTGCTCTCGCTCCTCCAGACGCCCCGCGAGTGGCCCGGCGGGGAGCTGGCCGACCGGCTCGGGGTGTCCCGCCGGACCGTGCGGCGGGACATCGACCGGCTGCGTGAGCTGGGCTACCCGGTGCAGGCGACGAAGGGCTCGGACGGCGGGTACCGGCTGGTCGCGGGCAAGGCGATGCCGCCGCTGGTGCTCGACGACGAGGAGGCGGTCGCGATCGCGGTGGGGCTGCGGGCCGGGGCCGGGCACGCCGTGGCGGGCGTGGACGAGGCGTCGGTACGGGCCCTGGCCAAGCTGGAGCAGGTGCTGCCGGCCCGGCTGCGGCACCGGGTGTCCACGCTCCAGGCCGCGACCACCCCGCTGACCAGCGGGGACGGGGCCAGCATCGCGCCGGAGACGCTGACCGTGATGGCCTCGGCCGTGGCGGGGCGGGAGCGGCTGCGGTTCGCCTACCGCGACAAGGAGGGCGGCGAGTCCCGCCGGCTGACCGAACCGCACCGGCTGGTGTCGACCGGGCGCCGCTGGTACCTGGTCGCCTACGACCTCGACCGCGCCGACTGGCGCACCTTCCGGGTGGACCGGGTGAGCGAGCCGTTCGCGACCGGAGTGCGGTTCGCGGAACGGGAGTTGCCGACCGGGAGCGCCGCGGAGTACCTGCGGCGCTCCATCCAAGGGCAGCGGGAGACCTACGAGTTCGAGGTGCGGTTCGCCGTTCCGGCACAGCAGGTCGTCACGCGGACGCCGATGTGGCGCGAGATGGCCGAGGACGACACCGAGGGCGGTTGCGTGGTCCGCGGCGCCACCGGCGACCCCGTGGAGTGGCTGGCGGTGCGGCTGGCGATGGCCGGGTACGAGTTCACCGTGCGGGAGCCGGCGGAACTGGTCGAGCGAGTACGGGAGTTGGGCAGCCGGCTGAGCCGGGCAGCGGAGCCGGCGCTCCCCGACCGGCCGTGACGGTCCGACCCTCTGGTCGGCCGACCGTGGCTGGTCCTCGGCCTGATGGGCCACGCCGGCTCAGCCCGCTGCCCGGCCCCATTCGAAGGCGCGCAGGGACTTGAGGTTGCGGATCGCCAGGGCCGCCGGGCCGTCCGGACCGGTGGCCGGGGACGTGGTGCCGGACCAGGACTCCACGGCCACGCGGACGGCGGTGCCGGCCACGGCCGCGGCGAAGCGCAGGTCCGGGGTGATCGCGGGCGGAGCGGTGAGGTCGTCGCCGGTCCCGGACGTGGCCAGTCGTCGCGCGAGGATCTCCGCGACCGCGCCCTCGTACACCTGCCCCACCTCGGCCCAGACCTTGCGCAGGGCGGGGCTGGTGTCGGCCAGGCGGATCAGGGTGCGGACCCATTCCCAGGAGGCAGCCGAGACACCGGCGCCGGGGGCGAGGGTCTGCTGGACGGCGTGCTCCAGGGCCTGCGGGACGGTGAGGTGGGCGGGGGCCGCGCGGACCGCTTCCGCCCAGCGCTGGGCGCCCGCGGCGTACAGGGGGGCCACCGCCTCTTCCTTGGTGGCGAAGTAGCGGTAGAAGGTGCGCGGTGCGATGCCCGCCATCTGGGCGATGTCCTCGGCACGGGTCGCCCGCAGGCCCTGGCGGACGAACAGGGCGGCCGCCGCCCGGGCGATCTCCATGCGGGTCTCGGCCTTGCGGCGCTCGGTGAGGGACACGGGAGCGGAGCCGGAAAGCGGCTGGTCGGCAGTGCCGGGGGCGGCGCTCGGGGTGGTGCTGGGGCTGATGCGGTGGTGGGTACTGCGGGTGGTGCTCATCTCGGCAGGCTATGCCCGTGTGGCAGAATCTGCCATCCGGTGGTCCACCCCGGGGTTCAGGTACGGGGTGGGCCGCCGTTTCCGTCCCGTTCAGCGGTTCCCGCAGCTCAAACCGCACGCGCCGGCGACTCCCGCGGGCTCCAGCCTCGCACAGGTCCGGCCGCTCGGCGGTACGGCGACCCGGCGGCCCGCGTCGACGACCGGGCCGCCCGGAACCGGCGACCCCTGATCGGCGAGCGACTTCAAGCTGACTGCCCGTCAAGGTCCGGTCCTGCGGCCGATTTCGAGACGCCCCTGAGGGAACCGCGTCCCTCCGCCGTGGCGTGGAAATGCCGTTGCGGACCGGGCGGTCTCGGCCGCGGCGCCGTCGGCCCACTCTCGCGGCGGTCACCTGCCCCCACTGCGGCTACGACAAGGCCCGTGGCGACCAGTGCGAGAACTGCACCCGTGTCCTGGAC
>NZ_JBSGDB010000509.1:0-5877 GCF_053602155.1 Streptomyces sp. NPDC004561 | reverse complement strand
CGAGGGCTGCGGCAACTGGCCCTTCAACGCGGCCTACGCGGCCACCTACAAGGACATCCAGGGCGTGGTCACCCGCCTCGCCTCGCTCACCGACCGGGGCAACTTCCCCATGGCCGCCCACTTCGCCACGGCCGGCTATCCCGTACTGCGCGAGCGCGTCAGCTACTGGGCCGATGGCGTTGTCAGCGCCGGGTGACATGCTGACACCGAGGTGAGGGGCGGCGAGGCGGGGGAGGGGCCGTGGGGTTCGACGGCCAGGGGGAACTCCCGACGTCCCGCTGCGCACCGGCGAGGCACAGCGTTGCCCGCACCGGCAACACGGCGCCCCCCGGCAGGCCGACAGCGTCCATGCGTCGACACGGAGGCGTCGAACCCTAGGCAGACTCGTACCCGGCTCCTACTCCGGGCCCCCCGACAACCGGGCCTGTGCTGTGGCCAGGATTTCTGTGACGCGGAGGCCGAAGGTGGCGTCGCAGGGGTGTGGGCGGCCTGTGCGGGCGGCCGTCAGCAGGGCGTCGGCGGCACGTGTGAGCGCGGGGACCGCTCCCTCGGAACTGCCCGGCAGGACCGCCACGCCCGCCTCGCCCCGCAGTTCCACATCGGCCCCGGCCGCCGCGGGCGGGGCCGTCAGGCTCAGCGTGAGCGTGCTCGACGCGCCGGTCGCGTGGTCCAGGACCAGGTGGACGGTGTCCGCGGGACCGTGCGCCGCCGCCACGACCTGCCGTACGTCACCGAGGACCGGCAGCAGCACCGACAGGGCGTGCGGGCCCACGTCCCACAGCGCGCCCTTCTCCCGCCGCCACGGCGAGACCGCGAACGGGCTGTCGGTCGTGAACACCGCCCCGAGCCACTGCGCCCGCGCCGTGAACCAGCCCGCCACCGCAGCCTGTTCCTCGATCCAGGCATCCGGCTCCTTCTGGAACCGCGCGGTGAAGAAGACCACGGACGCCACCCCGGCCCGCTCCACGGCCTCCGCGACGGCCCGTCCGTCGGCGACCGACAGCGCGAGCGGCTTGTCCAGCAGCAGATGCCGGCCCGCCCGAGCCGCCCGCACCGCCAACGGGGCCTGCACGGAGGGCGGCAGGGCGACGGCGACCGCGTCCACATCGGCCAGCAGCGCGTCCACGTCGTCGTACGCGGCGACGCCGTACTGCTGGGCGAGGCCGGTGGCCGCCTCGGGCCGGCGGCCCCACACCCCGGCGAACTCCAAGGCGGGATGCCCGGCGAGGGCGGGGGCGTACGCCGCCTTGGCCCACGGGCCCGTCCCCAGCAGTCCGATGCGCATGTCGCGTTCCCTTCTCCGAGCCGTTCCCCGCGTCCTCAAGAGCCTGCGCTCCGGGCGCCGTCCGCAACCGTGCGGTCCGGATCCGCCTCCCCCGCCAGCCACTTGGCGATGGTGGCGGCGATCGGCTGGCCGGTGTCCATCTCGATGAACCCGAACTGGCCGGACTGGTTGCACTCCAGGAACCACCAGATGCCGTCGGCGTCCTCCGCGAAGTCGAAGGCGCCGTAGGCCAGTTCGGCGTCCCGCAGATAGCGCAGCACGGCTTCGCCGACCCGTGGGGGCACGTCGGCGGGCAGCCAGGGGGCGGCCGACGGGGCGAACCGCACGTCGACGTCGTCGGGATGGGCGTCCGGGGCCACGGGCTTGCGTGCCGCGAGGAGCGTGTCGCCGACGACGGTGAGCCGGATGTCGGCCTCCTTCGCGACCCGCCTCTGGAGCAGCGTCGGCCCGAAGGCGACCGCCGCGAAGTCGGCGTCCGGCGCGACCCTGCTGGTCGGCACCGCCCGCGCCGGCTCCTGCGGATGCGCGCCCGAGACCGGCTTGACCACCAGGTCGGGGAAGCGCTCCGCGAACTCCCGTGCCGCCTGCGGGAACGTGGTGATCAGCGTGGCCGGCACCGCGAGACCGCTGCGCTGCGCCAGATCCAGCTGCCAGGGCTTGTGGCGGGCACGGCGGGCGGCGTCCGGATGGTTCATCCAGCGCGCGCCGGAGCAGCGCAGCATGCCGTACAGCGCCTGTGACGACTCCTCGGTCAGCCAGGCGGACGGCTGGGCCGCGCGGGCGGCGGCGTCCCCGGGCCTGCGCACCCAGATGGAGCGCAGGCCGTTCATGCTCACCAGGCGCCCGCCGACGGACAGATGCCCGCGGCTGGCGCCCTGCACGAACTCGCCCGACAGCGCCACTCCGCTGGTGAGGTCGGCGGGGTCGAGCCGCACCACGGGCACGCCCGCCTCGCCCAGCCGCAGCACCACCATGTCCGCCGTCACGTCTTCTTCACTGGTCAGGATGAGCACGGTCATCTTCCGGATGCCCGCGCCTCAGTCGTCGAAGTGCGTCTTGGAACCGGCCGTGGAGGTCGTGGTTCCGAGTGCCCTGAGGGTCGCGTGGTCGGTGGCGGCGATCCGTCCGTCCGGGAGGACGTTCAACTGCAGTCCGGAGTCGTACGCGTACGGAGTGGTCATGTCCAACTGCACAGCCGGGCGCGCGTAGTTGAGCGTGAACGGTTGCATGGTCTCTCCCTGATTCGGCTTTCACGTCCTTATACGAATCGAACGGGTGATTGGTTTCCTTACTCTGTGTAATCATGGCCCGGAGTGAGGCGTTCCGCAGGGACGGAAAGGCGCCACGCTCACCTCGCGAGCGCCCCCCGAGCCACCGTCAGCGCCCGTTCCGCATAGCCGCGTCCGAACAGCACCGCGTGCACGAGCAGAGGGAAGAGCTGATGCATCCCTACCCGTTCCCGCCAGCCCTCGCTCAGGGGCGCCGTCTCCTGGTATCCGGCGAGGATCCGGTCCAGGTGTGGGCAACCGAACAACTGGAGCATCGCCAGGTCGGTCTCCCGGTGGCCACCGTGCGCGGCCGGGTCGATGAGCCGGACCTCGCCGTCGGCGCCCCACAGCACATTGCCGTTCCACAGGTCGCCGTGCAGCCGGGCGGGCGGCTCGACGGGCCCCGAGAGGTCCGGCAGCCGGGCGCAGACCCGCTCGAACACGGCCGCCTCGCCGGGCCGCAGCGTGCCGCGGTCGACCGCGCCGCGCACATACGGTAGTACGCGGTGCTCGGCGTACCAGGCGGGCCAGTCGGCGCCCGGGGCGTTGCGCATGGGGGCGAGGCCGATGTACGCCTCCTCGGGGCCGCCGGGCGGAGCCGCCCCGAGGCAGGGTGCGCCGGCCGCGTGCAGGGCGGCCAGGGCTTGGCCGAAACGGAGCGCTGCGCCGGGGTCGGGGTGCCCGGTCGCCACCCGCTCGGTCACCATCCAGCGCTCGTCGTGCCCGAGCACCGCCGGCACCCGGACGGCGTCCGCCGCGGCGAGCCAGCGCAGCCCCGCCACCTCGGCGCGCACCGCCCCGGGGGCGTCACCGCGCTTGACCATCACCGGTGTTCCGTCGTCCAGCGTCATCTCGGCGGGCGACCCGGACGCCGCGTGCCCGCCGGTGACCGGGCGCCCGGTGAGCCGGGAAGCCGCCTGTCCTGGATCCTCGTCTCGGTTGACCACGGCCTCAGGGTACGGCCCGCAACGGAGGCCCGGCGGAGGGCACTTCGAGCGTTACTACGATCCTTTTCGGTCAAACCACGGCAGTTACTACCCGTGCAGATTCCATGCGGCTAGCGTGAGGGCGCCGCGTCGCCACACCAGGGGCACAGGGCCCCGGAGGGACTAGCGCGCGGCGGAGGATTTCCCCCGTGACCACAGCATCCGTGCTGATGGCCGACGTCTTCGAGGTCCAGCCCTACACCTCCCACTGCGAAGTCATCCTCGGCGAGGGCGCGCACGCCGTGATCGGCGTGTCCCCGGGCAACAGCTACTTCTCGGCCCGCCGCCTGCATGATCTCGCCCGCTGGGGACTGGACCACTTCGACCGGGTCGACCTCGTCTACACCGACCTGTACGTCGCCGAAATGTACGAGGCCTCCGGGTATCCACCGGACGAGGCCCGCCGAAAGGCCGTGAAGAACCTGCGCGGTGTGCGCGCCAAGGTCCGCGACGCCGTGTCGGCGGCCGACCCGGAGGGTGCGCGACTGACCTGGCATCCGATGTCTGAGTTCCAGGCCAACCCCGCCTACCAGGAGATCCATCGTCACCTGCAGACGCGGCTTGCCGGCGACGGTGCCTTCCGTGCCGTCTGCGACGCCCTGGTGAATCGTTTCCTCAGTGCTCGAGGCGAGGCGCCGACCGAGCGGCAGCGTGCCGTGTGCCTGGAGTACGTCTGCGCCGAGGCCCCGCTGTTCCTGGACACCCCGGCCATTCTCCAGGTGCCCTCCTCGCTCAACTGCTACCACCAACTGCTGCCGATGGCCGAGCTGTTGTACTCCCGTGGCGCGGGCCTGCGCGCCTCCCGCAACCAGGGGCACGCCATCGTGACCCCCGCCGCCCTGGAAGGAGCCGTGGCATGACCACCGCCCCCGAGGTCCCCGCCGGACCGGCCCTGCCCGCCTTCCCGTTCTCCTGGGACGGTACCCGGGTGCCCGCCGAGGTCGAGGAATTGCGTGCCGCCGCCCCGGTGCGGCGCGTGCGGACCATCGCCGGCGACGAGGCCTGGCTGGTGTCGTCGTACGAGCTGTGCGCCCAGGTGCTCAAGGACGACCGGTTCTCGCTGAAGGACACCTCCGCCCCCGGTGTGCCCCGGCAGTACGCGCTCACGATCCCGCCCGAGGTCGTGAACAACATGGGCAACATCACCGGCGCCGGGCTGCGCCGCGCGGTGATGAAGGCGCTCAACCCCAAGGCGCCGGGGCTGATGGACTGGATGCGCCAGGAGGCCCACCACCTGGTGGACCTGCTCGTGGCGGACGGCCCCACGGCCGACCTGCGCGGGGCGTTCTGCGAACCGTACTCGGCGGGCATGCACTGCCGGATCCTCGGCATCCCGCAGACCGAGGCGCCGGCCTTCCTGCGCAGCCTCGACATCGCCTTCATGAACTCGCCGTGCCCGGTCACCGGCGCGCGGATCAACTGGGACCGGGACATCGCCCGGATGGCGGTCCTGCTCGACGACCCGGCGACGCACGGCCTGGTGGGCGAACTCGCGGCCCTGCGCGAGGACCCGGACTACGCGCACCTGACCGACGAGATGCTGGCCACCGTCGGCGTCACCCTCTTCGGCGCCGGAGTGATCTCCACCTCCGGGTTCCTCGCCATGGCCCTGGTCCACCTGCTCACCCACCCCATCGCCCGCGACCTCCTCAGGGACCGCCCCGACCTGATCGGCCCGGGCGTGGAGGAGCTGCTGCGGGTGAACCTCTCCATCGGCGACGCCCTGCCGCGCCTCGCTCTGGAGGACGTCCGGCTGGGCGATGTCGCGGTGAAGGCGGGCGACCTCGTCCTCGTCCTGGTCGAGGGCGCGAACCTCGACCCGGAGAAGTTCCCCGACCCGCACCGCTTCGACGTGCACCGCGACAACGTCGCCGACCACCTCTCCTTCGGCGGCGGCGCCCACTACTGCCCGGCGACCGCGCTGGGCCGCGCACACGCCCGGATCGCCCTGGAGGTCCTGCTCGACCGGCTCCCGGACCTCGCGCTCGCCGTGCCGGCCGGCCAACTGGTGTGGCGGACCGGGTTCATGAAGCGGATCCCCGAGCGGCTGCCGGTGACCTGGTAGCCCCGGCACCGGCGTCCCGTGCGGCGTCCCCGGCCCGGCACCCGGCCGGGGACGCGCCGGCCGACGCTTCGGCGTCAGTGGCCGGTGGGGTACGAGTCCCCGGTCAGGCCCACCGGGTTGCCGGGCGGCAGCAGGCCGGAGTCCGCCACGGCCCGGGCCAGCGGCTCCAGCAGCCCGGCCAGGCGCTCGGCGCGGTCCGCGCCCGCACGCTGGCCGAGGTCGCGGACACCGGCCGGCGGCTGAGCCGGGAGGAACTGAAGACCCGCCGCGCGC
>NZ_JBSGDB010000508.1:0-5885 GCF_053602155.1 Streptomyces sp. NPDC004561 | reverse complement strand
CTTGCACACGCGGCCAGTCCGGCCGCCGAGTACAGCCCCTGGTTGTCCTCGGTGACGGTCCAGCCCGGACCGTTGTCGATGCGTCCGGGGGTGTACGGCCCGACCTGCCCTCGCCCGTCCGCGCGGCCGTGGACGCCGTACGCCGGGACCTGGCCCGTACGCCGTTCCGCGCACCGGAGGCCGGCCGGCTCGACGAACTCGGCCTCACCCGCAGGACCCTGGCCGCGGCCGTGGCGGCCGGCGCCCTGCTGCGCATCGCCGACGGCATTGTGCTGCTGCCCGGAGCGGACGCCGAGGCCGCCGCGGTCCTGCGCGCCCTGCCGCAGCCGTTCACGCTCAGCGAGGCCCGGCGCGCGCTGGACACCACCCGCCGGGTGGCCGTACCGCTGCTGGAGTTCCTGGACGCCCAGGGCCACACGGAACGCGTCGACGACCAGCGCCGGCGCTGCCGGCCCGAGCCGGGGAGCGGAGGCGGACGGGAATCGAACCCGCCTGCCCGAGATCCTCGGGCACCTCGGTTTTGAAGACCGGGAGGGCCACCAGGCACCCACACGCCTCCACCGCTCGTCAGGCTAGTGCCCCGGGAGACCGCAATGACACCGACCCGCCAAGCGACCGTCCGCCTCACACAGTTCGCCCACGGCGGCGGCTGCGCCTGCAAGATCCCGCCCGGTGAGCTGGAGGAGGTCGTCAGCGGGCTGACCGCCCCGCGGCTCGCCGGGGGAGACACCCCGCTGCTGGTCGGCCTCGCCACCGGGGACGACGCGGCCGTCGTCGCCCTGCCCGGGCAGCCGGGCACGGCCGTGGTGTGCACCGCCGACTTCTTCACCCCGGTCGTGGACGACCCCTACGACTGGGGACGCATCGCCGCCGCCAACGCCCTGTCCGACGTGTACGCGATGGGCGGCCGGCCGCTGCTCGCCGTCAACCTCCTGGCCTGGCCGCGCGACCGGCTCCCCTTCGAGCTGGCCCGCGAGGTGCTGCGCGGCGGCCTCGACATCGCCACGGAGGCCGGCTGCCACGTCGGCGGCGGTCACAGCGTGGACGACCCGGAACCGAAGTACGGCATGGCCGTCACCGGAGTCGCCGATCCGGCACGGCTGCTGCGCAACGACACCGGCCGGCCCGGGCTGCCCCTGTCGCTGACCAAACCGCTCGGGCTCGGCGTGCTGAACAACCGTCACAAGGCGACCGGAGAACGGTTCGAGCAGGCCGTCGCCACGATGACCGCACTCAACCGGGACGCCTCCCAGGCCGCGCTGGCCGCGGGCGCCACCTGCGCCACCGACGTCACGGGGTTCGGCTTCCTCGGCCATCTGCACAAGCTGGCGAAGGCGTCCGGGGTGACCGCCGTGATCGACACCGCCGCCGTCCCCTACCTGGACGGCTCCCGGGAGGCCGTCCGGGACGGCTTCGTCAGCGGCGGCACCCGGCGCAATCTGGAGTGGGTCGCGCCGCACACCGACTTCGGCGCCACGGACGCCGACACACGGCTGCTGCTGGCCGACGCGCAGACCTCCGGTGGCCTGCTCGTCGCCGGTGAGGTGCCCGGGGCGCCGGTCGTGGGGGAGCTGGTCCCACGCGGCGCCCACTCCGTCGTCCTCGCATAGGAAGACCCCGGGGCCCCTGTCAGGGGACCCCGGGGTCCTGCCGTCGGGAACCTCAGGGTTCCGTGCCGGTGTGCTCGTCGATGCCCGCCCGCGCCCGGTAGGCGCGCACCAGCTCCACGGACGCGGGGCCCCGCGGCCTGCGGCCCGGACGGATGTCCACCGCGAACGCCTTCGCCTCCTGGATGTGCGTGTTCGGGTCCAGGGACAGATGCAGCAGTTCGTTGGCCGCGTCACCCGTGCTGTAGCCGTTGGGGCCCCAGTGGTACGGCAGCCCCACCTGGTGCAGCCGGCGCCCCTGCACGGTCAGCGGCGCCATCCGGTCGGTCACCAGCACCCGCGCCTCGATCACGCCGCGCGCGCTGACGATCGTCGCCCAGCCGGTGTGCGCGAGGCCCCGCTCGGCCGCCAGCTCCGGAGAGACCTCGCAGAAGAACTCCGGCTGCAGCTCCGCCAGATACGGCTGCCAGCGCGACATGCCGCCCGCCGTGTGGTGCTCGGTGAGCCGGTAGGTGGTGGCCACGTACGGGTACACCTGCGAGCCGGGCTCGTCACCGCTCGGCTGGTAGCGGTTGTCGGGGCCCGAGGCCATCACCTGCCGTACCGGGTTGCGCTGCTGCTCGTACAGCAGGTTCGGGAACGGCGAGTCCTGCGGCTCGTAGTGCACCGGCAGGGGCCCGTCGGTGATCCCGGACGGCACGTACAGCCAGGCCTTGCCGTCGGCCTGCATGATGAACGGGTCCCTGCCGGACAGCGCCTCGGGACCGGTCGCGTCCTCGGGCGGTTCGCTGTCGGGCGACTTGTCCTTCTTGAAGTCGGGGACGTCGTGCCCGGACCACTCGCCCTTGTCCGGGTCCCACCACACCAGGGCCTTCCGCTCGCTCCACGGCCTGCCCTCGGGGTCGGCGGAGGCCCGGTTGTACAGGATCCGGCGGTTGGCGGGCCAGGCCCACGCCCACTCGGCCGCCACCCAGTCCTGCTCCTGGCCGGGCTTGCGGCGCGCGGCCTGGTTGACCCCGTCCGCGTAGACCCCGCAGTAGATCCAGCAGCCGCAGACCGTCGAGCCGTCGGGCTTCAGCTGCTCGTAGGAGGACAGCGGGTCGCCGTTGGCGTCATGGCCGTTGATCTCGGCGAGCACCGCCTCCGCGTCCGGCTCGACGAGCCGGCCCTTCGTCGGGTAGTCCCAGGCGAGATCCAGCAGCGGCCGGTCCATCTCGTCGGTGGACCCGGCGAGCTTCTCCCGGATGAGCCGGCCCAGGTGGAACGCGAACCACAGGTCGCTGCGCGTCTCGCCGGGCGGCTCCACCGCCTGGTGGTGCCACTGCAGCAACCGCTGGGTGTTGGTGAAGCTGCCGTCCTTCTCGGTGTGCGCGGCGGCCGGCATGAAGAACACCTCGGTGCCGATGTCCTCCGTGCGCAGCTCGCCGGTCTCGATCTCCGGGCCGTCCTTCCACCAGGTCGCCGACTCGATCAGCGAGAAGTCGCGCACCACCAGCCAGTCCAGGTTCGCCATCCCGAGCCGCATCAGCTTGGAGTTGGCGTTGCCCACCGCCGGGTTCTCGCCCACCAGGAAGTAGCCCTTGCAGACGCCCTCCAGCTGGGCCATCGTCGTCTCGTACGCCGAGTGGGAGCCGGTCAGCCGCGGCAGGTAGTCGAAGCAGTAGTCGTTCTCCTCGGTCGCCGCGTCACCCCAGTACGCCTTGAGCAGGCTCACCAGGTACGAGCGCATGTTGCCCCAGTAGCCCTTGTGGGCCGCCTCGGCCTCCACGAAGGCGTCCAGGTCCTCGTTCTTGTGGGCGTGCGGCATCGGGATGTAGCCCGGCAGCAGGTTGAACAGGGTCGGGATGTCCGTCGAGCCCTGGATGGACGCGTGCCCGCGCAGCGCGAGGATGCCGCCGCCCGGCCGCCCGATGTTGCCGAGCAGGGTCTGCAGCACGGCCGCCGCGCGGATGTACTGCACACCGACCGTGTGCTGCGTCCAGCCGACCGCGTAGGCGAACGCCGTCGTCCGGTCGCGGCCCGAGTTCTCCGTGAGCAGTTCGCACACCTGACGGAACAGGTGCTGCGGCACCCCGCAGATCTCCTCGACCATCTCCGGCGTGTAGCGGGCGTAGTGCCGCTTGAGCACCTGGAAGACACAGCGCGGGTGGGTCAGCGTCTCGTCCCGCCCCGGCTCGCCCTCGCCGATCACCGCGCCGCCCGCGCCGTGCGCCTCGCCGCGCGCCGCCTCGGTCACCGAACTGCCGCCGCCGGTGCGCTTGTCGTACTCCTCGTCACGCTGGCCGGAGGCCGCCTGCATCTCGGTGCCCTCGTACTGCCAGCTGGTGTTGTCGTACGAGCGGGTGTCGGTGTCGAGGCCGGAGAAGACGCCGGCCAGGTCCTCGGGGCCCTGGAAGTCCTCGCGCACGATCACCGGCGCGTTGCTGTACGCCACGATGTAGTCGCGGAAGTACTTCTCGTGCTCCAGGACGTAGTTGATGATCCCGCCGAGGAACGCGATGTCCGAGCCCGCGCGCAGCGGCACGTGCACGTCGGCGAGCGCGCTGGTGCGGGTGAACCGCGGGTCGACGTGGATCAGTTTCGCGCCCCGCGCCTTGGCCTCCATCACCCACTGGAACCCGACCGGATGGCATTCGGCCATGTTCGAGCCCTCGATGAGGATGCAGTCCGCGTTCTGCAGGTCCTGCTGGAAGGTGGTCGCGCCGCCGCGTCCGAACGAGGTTCCCAGACTGGGAACGGTGGAGGAGTGTCAAACACGCGCCTGGTTCTCGATCTGGATCGCTCCCAGCGCGGTGAAGAGCTTCTTGATCAGGTAGTTCTCTTCGTTGTCCAGCGTGGCGCCGCCGAGGCTCGCGATGCCCATCGTGCGCCGGGTGCGGGTCCCGTCGACCTCCCACTCCCAGCCCTCCCGGCGTGCCGAGATCACCCGGTCGGCGATCATGTCCATCGCGGTGTCGAGATCCAGCCGCTCCCACTCGGTGCCGTGCGGGCGCCGGTAGAGGACCTGGTGCTCGCGGGCGTCACCGGTGGTCAGCTGCAGGCTCGCCGAGCCCTTGGGACACAGCCGGCCGCGGGAGATGGGGGAGTCCGGGTCACCTTCGATCTGGGTGACCTTCCCGTCCTGCACGTACACGTTCTGGCCGCAGCCCACCGCGCAGTACGGGCAGACGGACTTCACCACCCGGTCGGCCGTGGCCACCCGGGGCTTCAGCCGCGCGCTGCGCCCGCTCTTGGCGGCCGCCCCGCGGCCCAGCGGGTCCGTGCCCGTGAGCTGCCGGTAGACCGGCCAGGAGTCGATCCAGGTGCGTACGCCCACAGCCACTCCTCCCGCTCGTGTCCCGATTGTCCCGCAGCCTCACGGCCACGGCATCTTCCGCTGTGCTGGGCCGCGGAGTACCCCGGCCGACGGCGGCCAAACGGCGGCGGCAGGTGTGAGGCGGGCGCTCCGGGGGGACTCCGCCGCTGCGGCGGTCACCTGGTCCCGGGTGAGCCGGGAGGAACGGAAGGCGCGGGGCCCTGCCCTGCGCCGCGTACGGAGGTGATCCCCTTGCCCGCTGAACTCCGCCCTCGCGTCCTGGTGTTCGACGTGAACGAGACCCTGACCGACCTCGGCCCGCTCGCCGCCCGCTTTCAGCACGTGGGGCTGCCCGGCCGGCTCCTCGCGGTCTGGTTCGCCGGGGTGCTGCGGGACGGAGTGGCCCTGACCCTGGCCGGGGGCCACGCCCCCTTCGCCGCCGTCGCCAGGGACGGACTGCGGACGCTGGCGGCCGGCGGGGAGGGCGTCCCCGACCCGGAGGAGGTCGCGGACCACGTCCTGGCCGGTCTGCCCGAGCTGCCCCCGCACCCGGACGTGCCGGACGGCGTACGGGCTCTGCGAACGGCGGGGTACCGCCTGGTGACCCTGACCAACGGCTCCGCAGGCACCACACGCGCGGTGCTCGACCGCGCCGGACTCACCGACTGCTTCGAGACCAACCTGGACGTGGAGACCCCCGGCCGCTGGAAGCCCGCGCGGGAGGCCTACGCCCACGCCCTGGACGCCATGGCCGTGCCGGCCCACGAGGCGATGCTGGTCTCCGTGCACCCCTGGGACATCGACGGCGCGGCGCGGGCGGGCCTGGCCACCGCCTGGCTGCGGCGCACGGCACACCCCTACCCGTCGACCGCCCGCCCCGCCTCCACTTCTCCCGGGGCCTGATCTCCGGCCACTTCGCCCGTGACCGGCGGCTGGCCGCGAACGACTTCCGCGCCCACTCGCCCCGCTTCCAGGGCGAGAAC
>NZ_JBSGDB010000507.1:0-5903 GCF_053602155.1 Streptomyces sp. NPDC004561 | reverse complement strand
ATCAAGCCCCACCACACCTACTGCCTCTTACACACCGCCACCCCACCATCCCAGAATCATTGCATAAGCTACTAAACCAGGTGAAAACGACCTCTCAGAGCATGTTTCGTGGCGTGATGGCTGTTTTGCCGTCACCTGATGGTGTGGGGTTGGGACGTCCCGGCTGATCGGCGGGGTTCGGGGTGCTGGGCTGCTCGGGTGAGTGAGCGCAAGCGATATCCGAGCGACCTGTCGGACGAGCGGTCGGCGCTGATCGAGCCGGTGATTACCGCATGGAAGGCCGCGCATCCGTCGGTCAGCGGTCACCAGGGCCGTTACGAGATGCGGGAGATCGTGAACGCGATCCTGTACCAATCCCGGACGGGCTGCCAGTGGGACTACCTGCCGCACGATCTTCCTCCGCGGTCCGCGACGTATTACTACTTCGCCAAGTGGCGCGACGACGGCACCGACCAGACCATCCACGACCTGCTGCGCTGGCAGGTCCGGGAGAGGGCGGGCCGGTCGGAGGACCCGAGCCCGGTCGTACTGGACACCCAGAGCGTCCGCGCCGCGGTGAACGTGCCCGCCGACACAACCGGCAAGGACCCTGCAAAGAAGGTGCCCGGCCGCAAGCGCGGGCTTGCGGTCGACGTGCTCGGCCTGGTCATCGCCGTGGTCGTGCTCGCCGCCTCCATCCACGAGAACCGCGCGGGGACGATGTTGTTGGACCGCGTCGCCGCGCAGACGGCGACCGTGTCGAAGGCACTGGTCGACCAGGGCTTCAAGAGTGCGGTCGTCGCGCACGGCGCCACGATGGGCATCGACGTCGAGATCGTCGAGCGCAACCCGGCAGAGCGGGGCTTCGTGCCGCAGGCGAAACGGTGGGTGGTCGAGCGCACCTACGGGATCTTGATGCTGCACCGGCGCCTGGTCCGCGACTACGAGAGCCGCCCGACCAGCTCGGAGTCGCGCGTGTACTGGGCGATGACCGACGTGATAGCACGCCGACTCACCGACCAGACCACCCCGACCTGGCGCGACGCATGATCGGGCCCGAACCGGTCCGGTCACTGCTGAACAAGATCACCGCACGTGAGCAGGCCATCGCCGCCGAGACGGAACAGGTCCGCGTGCCGCTCGACGAACTCACCGCGCTGCTGCGCGAGCTGGAGCAGGAGGCCGAACACCTGCGGATCACCCGCAAGACCGTCCTCGCCCTCGGCGACGAGCCCGACCCGCAGCCGCAGCCCGCCGTCCCGGAGCACCCCGCCTACCAGCAGATCCTCGCCGCCTTCACTGAGGCGCGGAAGCCGCTGCGGGCCCGCGACCTGTGCCAGGCCCGCGACCTCGACATCACCCCGAAGAACATCGAGAGCACCCGGCACTAGCTCAAGCGCCTGGTCAGCCGTGGGATCCTCGCCGAGCCCGAGCCCGGCTTGTTCACCCTGCTCCGAGCGTGACGGGTCCCAGATCGGAAGGCAGACGGCTGGCAGCGATCGACACAGCCTCTTCCGCCGTCGCCGCCTCGACAAGGCCCTCACCCATCATGTTGGTACTGACGGTAAATGGCTTCTGCCGATGGGCGTCCAGGCAAAGCCGAAGAACAGTGAGTCGCGGACGGGTGCTGGTGGAGAACCGCAGGGTCCAGTGACTGGTGAAGGGGTAGAGCCTGCGCAGTGCCGGCTCGGCATACGCCCTCTCGATGAGCGCGCGGTACTCGGGCCAGTCCACCTCGCCGGCCTCGGTGATCAGGTGCTGCCACTCTGATTCGGTCAGTCGCACCGGATCGTGGTCGGCCACCTCGAAGCGACCTGTGAGGTGCACGAACGGAGCGACCTCCCGGATGGCAGTCAACTCCTCACCGCTGTGCCAGGCATGCGCGGCCCGCACGATTTGGGCCAGCTCGTCTGTATCTCCTTCGGCAAGCGCCATGTCCTGGAATGACTCGCACCCGCGGATCGACCAACGCCGTTCGACCGCCCAGGCGCTGATGGCCAGAACAGTCCGGCGCGGAGCCTCGCTCGTGACCGAAGCAGCTCGCAGTGGGGCGGCTTCGGAGACCGTGAACGACACGGAAAGGCCGTCCCTGTCGGCTACCGCCTGAAGTGCAGCGGCAAGGCTGCCTGCAGCCGCGATGTCGGGATACAGAGCGGCGGGATCTTGGGACGCGGCCATGAGTCACGATTGTGCCCCAGCCACTACCTGCTGCGTACTCCGATTCGAGGCATCGCCGCGACCTCACTACGCAGACCGGGAACCGCGGTCAGCCGGGTCGCTTGCGCCCACAGACGCGAACGCGGCCCGGCCTCATCGCCCTCCAACAGGCCGCCTCGCCCAACGCCAAGCCCGGAACGGGCACTCACTTGCGAATCACCCTCTCAGAGTCCTGGCCCGCGACCGGCAGCCTGTCTCTTCGCGGCGGATGCAGTGCCGACTACGGTTTTCTGGCGTTCAAGGGCGCGTTCTTCCTGCCGTGCGTGCACGGCGACGTCGCCGAGGTCCGCCTTGTGGCGCTTGGCGTAGGCCTTGCTCCCTGAGCCGGGCCAGCCGTGCAGAGCCTTGTGGTGGGGGTTGGTGTCGGTGGGGGGAGTTGACGCCTGACGATACGGTCGTGATGGGGCAAGGGAAGCTCTTCCCCGGCCTCGCCGCCGTTATTCGGAGCGGCCTGGCGGGACTGGTACAGGGGCGTCCGGACGAGGTCGACACCGGACCGCCCGATTGTCGGCGGCGGTGACGGCCCGCTCGGCAGCGCCCGGCCCCGGCATGGTCGATCGCGGGCATGTTGCTGGCCAGGCGGGCCGCGTCCGCGCTCTACGACATGCGAGGGCGGAAGACGAGCCTGAGCGCAGCCGGTGTCCGGGAACGCGCTTCATCCCAAAGCACGAGGGACCAGCACGGCCTGGACCAGTACCAAGTCCGCCGCCTGCCATACCGACGGGTGCCGAGCTGGGGTGAGCGGGGTCTGCCGACGGGACGACAGAGAGTCCACGGCCGACGTGCCAGCCCTCGGAAGCGATGACCGCCACAGGTCTCTGTCGACCCGGACCGTGGCCGAACACCGGGCCGGCGAGATGTCCCGAGCGCGCCGGGCCCCGATGCGGCAGACACCTCGCGAACCATCCGGCCCGACGTCCAACGGAACACCGAGCGCCGCCAACCAGCCCGCACGGCGAACCCCGTGCGGGATTCTCAGGCGTCCCCGGGGAGCAGGTGCTGGCCGACCTGGCGGAAGGCCCAGGAGCCATGGGTGTGGGTGAAGACCCACACCAGGTCGAAGCGGTTCGGCCACGCCGCGGGCGCCCCGCTGCGCGACGCGCCGAGGGCCTCGACGATGGCCGGGATGCGCGAGTGCTCCCAGCAGATCAGGACCGGTCGGGGAGCGGAGAGCGCGGCCTTGGCCAGTGCGACTTCCTGGGACTCGGCATAGGTGGTGTCCACGGTTATGCCCATGTGCCGGGCGAGCGGGGTGACGGTCTCCCGCATCCGGTGGGCGCCGGCGAGCGGGCCCCGGTCCGCGGCGGCGTAGATGGTCCGCGGACGCACGATGCCGGGTTTCAGGGGCCAGCCCCTGGGCGGGTCGAACAACGTCGGCGATGCCCTGGCCCGCTCCCAGCCACGCCGGGTGAGCGACTTGGCGTCCGGACGGCCGTTCTCGCCGATGCCGGATTCGTTCGGGCCCGGCTTCTCCCCGTGCCGGATGACCATGATGGTGGTGTTGTCGGCGACCGGGACCCTGGAAGCCGGCGCGTAGGCGGGGTCGGACGCGGCATCGCGCTTGTGCTTGCCGCCACAGCCCGCAAGGACCGCGGGCGCGGCCGCCGCCATCGCGGCCAATGCCCCACGCCGACTGACCATCGTGCGACCGACGCCGCTACCGCCCGGCGTCCGCGCAGCCCCGTGCGTCCGGCTCTCCACCATGCGAACTCCTTGCCGCGCTCCTCGGGCCACTGATCGTTGCGGAGCACTACAGCATCGCTTGGTGAGAACCCCTCTCATGTTGGCCGCCGTCGGAACCGGGCGCGGTGGCCGACGGTCTCTTCCCGGGAAGGGCGGGCACATCGCCCTTGAGCGCCCGAACGCGGGTGACAAGCGTAGATCAAAAGCGTACGAAGGCAGGGAAATGAGGGCTGTGGAGACGTTGAGGCGGCGCCTGCCGGCCACCGCCGTATACGTGACGGCCCTGCTGGCCACCGCATGGTGGCTGAAGGGACAACCGGCAGCGGAACGGGCCCGCTTCATGCGCCACAACAGCAGCAACGTGCACCACCTGGATGTCGGCAAGTGGTGGACCCTGTTCACCAGCGGTCTGGTGGTCGACGGTGTACCGGCCCTGGTCGGTATCGCCGCGGTGGCCGGGGTCCTGGGATGCGCCGAGTGGCGCTGGGGGGCGCTGCGCGCGTGCGGAGTCTTCGTCTTCGGTCACCTCACCGCGACCCTGCTCACCGAGGGCGGCCTGTGGCTGATGCACGTCGTCCATCTACCAGGCGTGCCCACCCGGACCCGTGACGTGGGCATCAGTTACGGTCTGGTGACGACCGCCGCCTGCCTGCTCGGTCTCACCGTCGGCCGGCTCCGCCGCTATGGCCTGCCTCTGCTCGCCGCGGTGCTGACGGCAGCGCTGCTGTACGACCAGGAACTCGCGGACGTCGGCCACCTGGCCTCCCTCGCACTGGGCTCTTTCGCCGCCCGCACGGCGTGGCTGCGCACCCCGTCCGGCCGCCCGGTACGCATGATGCCCGTCACACCGGACACCGTCGGCGCCGCAGTGCCGAGCGGCAGGGCCCCGGTGGGGAACGAGGGCGTCGGTGCGCCGGGTACGCCAGGAGCAGCTCCGAACAGCGGGTACTGACCTGTTCGCCGTCCCAGGCCGACACGCACGGGCACCGGTGTCGCCGCAGGGGCTTTGCCGGCCGACCTCGACGCGCACCGCGGCCGGACTCAGGACGGCGCGGGTGGCATGGGTGGCAGCTGTTTCTCGTGGAGCCAGGAGTGCAGCAGCGGCTCGACCGCCGTCGGCGAATACCGCCCGGCGTGAGCGATGAACGCGGCCGTGTCGGAGCTGCTGCCGCGGTGTGCCTGGAGCCAGCCGCGCAGCAGGGCGAAGAAGCGGTCGTCGCCCAGTGTCAGCCGGAGGGTGTGGAGCGTACAGGCGCCCCTGTCGTAGGCGCGGTGGTCGAAGATGTGGTCCGGGCCCAATCCATCGATCCGGGGCGCCGTCGAGGGCGGAGACGTCATGCTCCTCGCCGTATCCAGACCGTTGAGCGCGCGGGTGAGGGCAGCATGAAAGGCCCCATCAAAGCGGTCACGATCAAAGCGGTCACGCACGAGGACGCCCGCCGACCGATCGAGATCGTGCAGCCCTGCCGTGCCACCTTCTCGGCCTCGGTGTGCTCGTCCAGCAACCGGTCGTAGATCCGCTTGACCGTGTGCCGCTGCTCGGCGGAGCGGTCAGGTCCGCCTCCAGGACGTCGCCGATCACCGGCTTGCAGGGGTCCAAGCGCAGTCACCTCGGCCTCATCTTCTTCCGCGGCAACGGGCAGGCGATCCGGCAAGTGAATGGGTCGCGTTGGCGGGCGTGGATCCGGTAAGGGAACATAGGCCAACGCTCACCTTCCTTCTTGAATGAGGCATCAGCCGCATCCGTACTCACAGATGCAACGCAGGAAGAAGTCAGCGGCAACCAAGGCAGGTTGACGTCCTGTCAGGAAAGGATATTGGTATGTCCTTCGCCAAGATCACGCTGGCCAAGAAGGCCAAGAAGAAGGAATGCGGCGCGGCCGGCAAGGCCCAGCACCACAAGAAGAAGCACCACCACCGGAAGCACAAGAAGGCCGCCGCACTCCCCTGCCGGCCACCGAGGCGTACGAACTCGCCGTGCGCGTCGCGGGGCTGGCGCCGCACCGGCGCGGGACCGAGGCGAC
>NZ_JBSGDB010000506.1:0-5986 GCF_053602155.1 Streptomyces sp. NPDC004561 | reverse complement strand
CCGCGCGGTGGCCTCCTGACAGCGGCCCAGGACGGTGGCGACCTCGTGCAGCATGCGCGACGGGGCGCCGTCGGGGTCGGGCAGGTACAGCAGCCGGCGCTCGTACGGGGAGACGCCGTCCGCGTCGACGGAGACGGTCACACCGGAGCCGTCCGCCACGAGCGCGGCCGCCTCCCGCACCGGTACGTCCGGGGCGCCCGGGGTCGCCCCGACCGTGCGCCCCGACGCGGTGAAGACGTACGCGGCGGTCCCGCCGAGGTGGGCGAAGGCGGCGGCGAGGACGGCGTCCGGTCCGGCCGCCTGGGCGAGCAGCCGGCTCAGCCGGACCCGCGCGTTCTCGGGCAGCGCGTGGTGGCGGCTCAGCCCGCCCCACTGGCGCAGGTACACGGTGTCCGTGATGGCCCGGAACATGACGTGGGCCGGCACTCCGGCCACCGGCACCCCGTGCCGCGCACAGGCCTCGACCAGGTCGTCCGGCACCCTCCCGTGGGTCTCCTCGCCGGCGAGCAGCGCCGCCGCCCCCGCGTCCTTCAGCGCCGAGACGAACCGCTCCGCCCTGCCGGAGCCGTCGTCGGGCTGCCACCAGACGAGCCCGCTGAGCACGACCTCGCCGGGCCGTACGAACCGGGCCGGGTCCTCCAGGTCCGTGACGGTCACTCCGCTGATCTCCCGCCTCAGCAGCGTGTCCTGCGCCCACAGCAGGCGCAGGCCGAGGGAGGCGTCCCCCAGGAGGTGTTCGACGTGCATGTGCTGGCTCCTCGTACGGCCGCCGGGCGGATGACGGAACCGCCGGCATCCCGCATTCACCAGGTGAGTGCGGGATTCTGCATCGTAAATGCAAGGATGTTCGAGGGGAATGCCTGCTGGTTGATCCTCCAGTCCCGGGGCTTTCGGCGTCGGAGTTTCCGTGCCCAGCACCAGTCGTCCCGGCCGGTTCCCGTTGGTTCACTTCCGGCCATGGACCTGAACACGGTGGCCGACATCCGAGACGCACGGCGGCCCGCGCCCTGGCGCCCGGGCGAAGCCTGGCTCGGCGGCGGAACCTATCTCTTCTCCGAGCCCCAGCCGCACCTGAGGCGTCTGCTGGACCTGAGCCGAATGGGCTGGACGCCTGTCGAGCGCCACCCGGACGGCTCGCTGGAGATCGCCGCCACCTGCACCGTCGCCCGGCTCTCGCGCAGCGCCCGCACCCTGCTCGCCCCGGCGGCACCGCTGTTCGAGCAGTGCTGCCGGGCCTTCCTCGCCTCGTTCAAGATCTGGAACATGGCCACGGTGGGCGGGAACCTGTGCAACGGCCTGCCCGCCGGCCCGATGATCTCGCTCACCGCCGCGCTGGACGGCACCTGCCTGCTCATCGCCCAGGACGGCTCCCGGCGCCGGGTCCGGGTCCGGGTCGCCGACGTCATCACCGGAGCCGGCCGCAAGGACCTCGCCGACGGCGAACTCCTGCGCTCGGTCACCCTCCCCGCCCGCGCCCTGGCCTGCCGCACGGCGTTCCGCCAGGCGTCCCTGTACGGGCTCGGGCGCTCAGGAGCGCTGGTCATCGGCACGCTGGACCCGGTCGACGGCTCGGTGACGATCACCGTCACCGCCTCGACGGTCCGGCCGGTGCGGCTGTGGTTCCCGCTGCCGCCGGCGGCCGGCGCGCTGCGGGCGGCGATCGGCGCGGCGGTCGCGGACAGCGAGTGGTTCGACGACATCCACGGGCTGCCCGAGTGGCGGCGGCACATGACGTTCCGGTTCGCGGAGGAGATCCGCGGCGAGCTGGCGGAGGTGGCACGGTGAGGATCGAGGTCAACGGCCGTTCCCACGAGGAGGAGGCCCGGCCGGGCCAGTGTCTGCGCACCTACCTGCGCGAACGCGGCTGGTTCGGGGTCAAGAAGGGCTGCGACGCGGGCGACTGCGGCGCCTGCACGGTCCACGTCGACGGCGAGCCCGTGCACAGCTGCCTCTACCCGGCCCTGCGCGCCGACGGCCGGAGCGTCACCACGGTCGAGGGCCTGGCCGCGCCGGACGGCGAACTCCACCCCGTCCAGCGGAAGTTCCTGGACGCGCAGGGCTTCCAGTGCGGCTTCTGCACGGCGGGCTTCCTCATGACCACGGCGGCCCTCAAGGAGGAGCAACTGGCGGACCTGCCCCGGGCGTTCAAGGGCAACCTGTGCCGCTGCACGGGCTACCGGGCCATCGAGGACGCCGTACGGGGGTGCGCAACACCGAGGCGCCGGCCCCCGGCGAGTCCGTCGGCCGGAGCCTGCCCGCCCCGGCCGGCCCGCAGGTGGTCACCGGCACCGCCCGCTACACCTTCGACGTCGACGTGCCCGGCCTGCTGCACATGAAGCTGCTGCGCTCCCCGCACGCCCATGCCCGCATCCTCGCCGTCGACACCGCGCCCGCCCTGCGCGTCCCCGGCGTGCACGCGGTGTTCACCCACCACGACGCCCCCGAGCGGCACTTCTCCAGGGCCCGCCACGAACACCCCGAGGAGGACCCGGCCGACACCCGCGTGCTGGACGACACCGTCCGCCACATCGGCCAGCGCGTGGCGGCCGTCGTCGCCGACAGCGAGGCGGCGGCCGAGGAGGGCTGCCGGCGGATCGAGGTGACGTACGAGGTGCTGCCCGCCGTCCTCGACCCGGAGGAGGCCATGCGGCCGGGGGCGCCGGTCGTCCACGCCAAGGACGCGGCCACCGCCCGGATCGCCCCCCCGAGGCCAACGTCGTCGGCGAGGCGCACGGCGAGATCGGGGACGTGACGGCGGGTTTCGCCGAAGCGGACGTCGTCTACGAGGAGACGTTCCGCACCCAGCGCGTGCAGCACGCGAGCCTGGAGACGCACGGCGCGGTGGCCTGGCTCGACGAGGACGGCCGGCTCACCGTCCGCACCAGCTCGCAGACCCCGTTCCTCACCCGCCGCGCCCTGTGCGCCCTGTACGACCTGCCCGAGGAGCGGGTCCGGGTGGTCGCGGGCCGGGTCGGCGGCGGCTTCGGCGGCAAGCAGGAGATGCTGGTCGAGGACATCGTGGCCCTGGCCGTGCTGAAGCTGCGCCGACCGGTGAAGCTGGAGTACACCCTTGCCGAGCAGTTCTACGGCGCGACCACCCGGCATCCCTTCACCATCGGCGTGAAGGCGGGCGCCCGCCTCGACGGCACCCTGACCGCGCTCCGGCTGCGCGTGGTGGCGAACACGGGCGCGTACGGCAACCACGGCCCGGCCGTGATCTTCCACAGCGTCGGCGAGTCCATGGCGGTCTACCGCGCCCCGCACAAGAAGGTCGACGCCTTCTCGGTGTACACGCACACCGTCCCGGCGGGTGCCTTCCGCGGTTACGGCCTCGGGCAGGTGCTGTTCGCGGTGGAGTCCGCGCTCGACGAACTGGCCCGGCGGCTCGGCCTGGACCCGCTGGAGTTCAAGGCGCGCAACATCATCGGCCCGGACGAGCCGATGGTCACCCCCGGCAGTCACGAGGAGGACCTGCACATCGCGAGCTACGGCCTCGACCAGTGCCTGTCGATCGTGCGCCGGGCCCAGGCCGAGCCCGTCGGGAGCGTCCCCGAGGGCTGGCTGGTCGGCGAGGGCGCGGCCCTGGCGATGATCGCGACCGGCCCGCCCGGCGGCCACATCGCCGACGCCAGGGCCGTCCTCCTCCCGGACGGCACCTTCGATCTGGCCGTCGGCACCGCCGAGTTCGGCAACGGCACGACCACGGTGCACCAGCAGATCGCGGCCGGTGAACTCGCCACCACCGTCGCCCGGATCACCGTCCGCCAGTCCGACACGGACGTCGTACGGCACGACACCGGCGCGTTCGCCTCCACCGGCACCGTCGTCGCCGGCAAGGCCACCCTCCGCGCCGCCCGCGCGCTCGCCGACCAGGTGCTGGACTTCGCCGCCGCCCACCTGGGCGTGGCCCGCGCCGGCTGCCGGCTCGCCGAGGAGGCCGTGCTGCACCCGGGCGGACACCTGCTGCAGAAGGACGTGTACGCGGCCTCCCGCGCGGTCGGGATGGAGCCGGCCGCGGACGGGCACTTCGGCGGCACTCCGCGCTCGGTCGCCTTCAACGCGCACTGGTTCCGGGTGGCCGTCGACCCCGGCACCGGGGAGATCCGCATCCTGCGCAGTGTGCACGCGGCCGACGCGGGCAGGGTGATGAACCCGATGCAGTGCCGGGGGCAGGTGGAGGGCGGGGTCGCCCAGGCGCTCGGCGCCACGCTCTTCGAACAGGTGCGGCTGGACGAGCGGGGCGCGGTCGACACGGCCGCCTTCCGCCGCTACCGGCTCCCCCAGTACGCCGATGTGCCGCGCACCGAGGTGCACTTCATGGAGACCGCCGACGCGATCGGGCCGCTGGGCGCCAAGTCGATGAGCGAGAGCCCGTTCAACCCGGTCGCGCCGGCCCTGGCCAACGCCCTGCGGGACGCGACCGGGGTGCGGTTCACGAGGCTGCCGCTGACGCGCGACCGGGTGTGGCTGGCGCTGGACCGTCGAAGCGGTAACGGCCGTCCACCCGGATCGCCGTGATCCCGCTGATGTGCCGGGCCCCGCACCGGTCCTGCGGGAGCACCAGCTGGGGTCCGGCAGCGTCCAGCGGGGTGCCGTCGATGCTGACGGCGAGCAGGACGGGCGCGGCGGCGAAGTCGGGGTCGATCTCGGCCCAGGACAGCACGGCGTGATGGCCGTCGGTGCCGGTGACCGCGATGAGGAAGCGCAGCCGGTCCTTGCGCCGGGCCGGGTCGAACGCGGGTCCCGAGTCGGCGAGGACGTCGTACAGGCGCGGCCCCGCGAACCGGTGGTGCTGGACGCCGCTGGTCGCGCACTCGAAGCTGACGGCCACCCGGTGCTGCGGCCAGCGGAGCAGCTGCGGCAGGGTCAGCCGGACGGGCCGGGCCAGGTCTCCGGTCAGGGCGAGTTCCGCGAGCGTCACTGCGACCACCTCCCGCAGGACCGTACCCGCCCGCGAGCTCCGTGCAAACGCATATGCAAGCTACAAGTCACGAGTTCGCAGCTCATGCGATATGACAGAAGACTTACACCTGGCAGATGCGGCAGTATCATCGCCGCACGGCCGTTGCCCGGCCGTGCCAGGGCGCGACACATGTTCCACAGAACCCGAGGAGTAGAACCGTGATGACCCGTTCCGTGCGCCGGACCCGGCGGATGCTGCAGCTGGCCGGTGCGGGAGCCGCCGCCCTGATGGCACTCAGCGCCTGCTCCTCCTCGTCGGACTCGTCGACCACCAAGGCGGACACGTCCGACTCCGCCTCCCCGAAGCTCTCCGGCACGGTCACCGTGTTCGCCGCCGCTTCCCTGAAGGAGAGCTTCACGGCCCTCGGCCAGGAGTTCGAGAAGCAGCACCCGGGCGCCAAGGTCAGCTTCAACTTCGGTGGCAGCGACACCCTCGCCGCGAGCATCACCGGCGGCGCCCCGGCGGACGTCTTCGCCGCCGCCAGCCCCAAGACCATGGCGATCGTGACGGACAAGAAGGACGCGGTCGGCACCCCGGCCACCTTCGTCCGCAACCAGCTGGAGATCGCCACCCTGCCCGGCAACCCGAACAAGGTCGCCTCCCTCAAGGACCTCACCAAGTCCGGTCTGAAGGTCGTCCTGTGCGACAAGACGGTGCCCTGCGGCGCCGCCGCGCAGAAGGCCCTGAAGGCCAGCGGCCTCAAGCTCACGCCGGTCTCCTACGAGCAGGACGTCAAGAGCGCCCTGAACAAGGTGGAGCTGAAGGAGGCCGACGCCGCGGTCGTCTACAAGACCGATGTGAAGTCCGCGGGTGACAAGGTGGAGGGCGTGGAGTTCCCCGAGTCCGCCAAGGCGATCAACGACTACCCGATCGCCCTGCTGAAGAACGCCCCGAACGCCCGGACCGCCAAGGCGTTCATCGCCCTCGTGCAGTCCGCCGAGGGCCAGAAGGTGCTGAGCCAGGCCGGGTTCCTCAAGCCGTGACCTCGCTCGACAAGTCCGGTGCCGCGACCGACCCCCGCAC
>NZ_JBSGDB010000505.1:0-5988 GCF_053602155.1 Streptomyces sp. NPDC004561 | reverse complement strand
TGCGGGCCGCGGATCGGCTGCAGCGTGGTGGCTGCCGGGATCACTGGTGCGATGCGGTCCCTGCCTCGCTGGCCCGTTTGGTGTGGTCCAGGGCGCGGTGAAGCCGAACACAGTCCGTCCGTGCTCCCTCGGCGGGCGGTCCGCCGCGGCCTGGTTCCGCTCGTCCGAGGGAGCGACGGGTGGCGCGCCGCCCTCCTCCATCGGCTTGGGGTCGGGCACGGTTCGCCGCCGGCCCGTCTGCGGTGAGTCCGGTACGACCACGCCCTCCTTGGGCGCCGCGCCGTCCACGCCCGTGTCACCGTCGGGCTCCGCCCCGGCGCCGGGGCCCATGTCGCCCACCTCGTCGGCGAGTTGGTGGATGAGGATGCCGTGGCGGAACGCGGTCTCGCCGATGTCGGCGGTCGTGGTGCCGTACACCGAGAGTCGGTTGCCGCCCTCCCGTACGACCTCGACGGAGCGGCGGTCGGCGCGGGCCTCCTTGGTTAGTAGGGCCGCGAGGCGTGTGGCGTGGGGGCTGCGCACGGCCACGCGCGGGCGTAGCCGGGTACGGGCGAACACCGGGCCGGCCTGGTCGGCGACGAGTCTGCCGCCGTCGAGGGTGACGACACGGTCCGCCGTGCGCGCGGCCTCCTTGGTGTCGGCTGTGGTCATCAGCACCGTGCCGCCATGGTCGGCATGGGCCCGCAGCATGCCGTGCAGCCACTGTGCCTCACGGGCGGAGAGGCCGTCGGCGGGTTCGTCCAGGACGAGCGTGTGCGGGTCGGACAGCAGGGCGCACGCCAGGCCGAGTCTGCGGTCCATGCCGCGCGACAGCGAGCCGAGACGTTCCTCCCGGAGGCTGACGAGGCCCACCACCTCGAGGACCTCGTCGGCCCGGCGCGCCGGAACTCCCGATGCGGCGCAGAGCATGCGCAGGTGCCCGCGTACCGAGCGGGCCGGATGCCCGGGTACGTCGCCGAGGAGAACGCCGACCTCTCGCGACGGATGGGCGATCCGATGCAGGGGCCGCCCCTTGAAGTAGGTGATGCCGCGGCCCTGTTGCAGTTCGAGCATCAGTCTGAGCACCGTCGTCTTGCCCGCATCGGCGGGCCCCAAGAGCACGGTGACCTGACCGGCGCGCGCTTCGAAGGAGACGTCGTCGACGGCGGGCGGCTGCGCCTTGCGGGAATTGCTGGTCAGTCCGAAGGCCTGGATCACCTGCAGCAAGATAGCGTGCGATGTCCGGTTTTTTCGGGTATGGGGGTATCTAGTCTTGAGTGCCACACCCTCAAGCCGGTCCCTGTCCACCGTTCGACGCAACGGAGGCGCGTTTCATGCGGCCGACTTGCATCGGGTTCATGCGACCGGCCCGCTTTAGGTTCATGCGACCGGCCCGCTTTAGGTTCATGCGGCCGGCCCGCACCTGTTCATGAAGTCGGCTCGGTCGGCGAACCGCCGGACGGCCGCCGTCGCGTCACACCTCGGGCCGGAGCATCGGGGGGTTGAGCAGCGTGGCGCCGCCGGCTCGGAACAGCTGGGCCGGGCGGCCGCCCTGGCGGGTGGTCGTGCCTCCCGTCGGGACGAGGAATCCGGGCGTGCCGGTGACCTTGCGGTGGAAGTTGCGCGGATCGAGGGCCACGCCCCACACCGCCTCGTACACCCGGCGCAGCTCTCCGACGGTGAACTCGGCCGGGCAGAACGCGGTGGCCAGCGACGAGTACTCGATCTTGGACCTCGCCCGCTCGACGCCGTCGGCAAGGATCTGGGCGTGGTCGAACGCGAGCGGTGCGACGGGCTCACCGTCCCGGCCGTAACCGCCCTGCTGGAGCAGCTCCTCGACCGGTGCCCAGCGCGCGTTGCTCGCGTCGCCTCCCGCGCGCGGTGCGGGCAGATCGGGGGCGAGCGCGAGGTGTGCCACGCTGA
Organism: Streptomyces sp. NPDC004561; assembly: GCF_053602155.1. NCBI lineage: Bacteria > Bacillati > Actinomycetota > Actinomycetes > Kitasatosporales > Streptomycetaceae > Streptomyces > Streptomyces sp. NPDC004561. Next base: position 4,086 of record NZ_JBSGDB010000505.1, on the reverse strand, counting down.
CCACGCGCATCCGCGGGTCCCGCTTGGGGTCGCCGTAGGTGGCGAGCTGCTCCAGGTGGGCTCCGTTGTCCTGGACGGGGACCGAGGGGTCGTGTGCGCGCAGCCCGGTCTCCTCAGCGAGCTCGCGCGCCGCCGCCTGGGACAGATCCTCGTCGGCCCGTACGAAGCCGCCAGGCAGTGCCCAGCGCCCCTGGAAGGGAGGCTCGCCCCTGCGCACCGCCAGCGCGCACAGGGCGTGGCGGCGAACGGTCAGCACGACCAGGTCCACGGTGACGGCGAAGGGCGGAAAGGCTGACGGGTCGTAGGGCATGCCGCGATCATAGTCGTCTGCCTGACGATAAACACTCCCTTCGCCGGTCGCACTCGTCGCGGTTCCGCTTCGTAGCGTTATGGGGCGTAGCGGGGTTCCTCCTCGTGTTCCGGTCGCGGTGTACGGGATCACGCCCCCAGTTGCAGGCCGTCCGCCGCATCCTCCACCATGGCCAGCCCCAGCCGGCTGACCCGTACGGCGAAGGGGGCCCCGGCGACGCGCAACCCGGTCACGCCGAGTTCGCCCAGCGGAGCACTGCGGACGGGGCGCAGCGTGACCGAACGGGCAGGGGCGTCGGGGCGGATTCCCACGAGAGCGGTGAGCATCAGGACCGTGGAGGCCGCGGCGGTGGCGGCCGGCCGGCAGGCCGCCGGATGCGGGGAGGGGGCACTGCCCTCGGAGCGTTGTTCGCCGGCGAACATCTCGGGCAACCGGTGTCCGAAGTGTTCTGCCGCGTCCAGCAGTCCTCTCAGCAGGCCGCCGGCCTCCTTTTCGTAACCGGTGGCGGCCAGTCCGGCGACGGCCAGCGCCGTCTCGTGGACGCGCACGGCTCCGGTCCGATGGCCGAACGGGTTGTGTCCCGGCTCCTTGGCACCGAGCCCGCGCAGTCCCCAGCCCGCGTCCATGGCGGGGCTGCCCAGCAGCCGGGCTACGTGTTCGGTCTGCACCTTGTCAAGCAGACCGGCGGCGAGGCAGCCCGTGCCGAGCAGGCCGGTGTCGAGGAGGTGCACGGCGGCGGAGCCCAGGTAGGGCACCGGCCGACCGTTCGGCGCCAGGGCGGCGGCCGGGCGTCCTCCGCCGTGGTCCTCGATCCAGAAGTCGGCGCGGAAGGCCGCTCGCAGCGTCCGGGCCCACTCTCGTAGTTCCGTGGCACCCGGTCTGTCGTATGCGTCCAGGAGGTCGGCACCCAGCAGGGCGGCGCGATGCGCATGGGCCTGTGTCTCGCAGCGGACTGGGCCCCCGGGCAGGGGGTCCGGGAGGTAGGGACTGTCGCCGACGGCGGTCCGCAACCAGGTCAGACAGCGCTCGGCCGAGGGGAGCAGTTCCGTCGTCTCCTGTTCGGGAAGCCCCCAGCGGCGGGCCTCGGCGAGCAGGGCCGGGAAGAGCAGTGTTGCCTCGGTTCCCGTGCAGCCCGGCGGGAGGAACGGACCGGCGTCGCGCCTCGGCCCTGGGATCAGACCGGCCCGTGGGCCCGGACCGGGGAGCTGGGTGCGGGAGAGGGCGCGCATTGTGCCCGCGGCGAGCCGGGTGCCGAGGGGCAGGACCATGCGGGCTGCGGCGAGGGCCTCGGCCGGGGCCATTCCGCAGCGCCAGGGTGCGCCGGCCGCGAGGTAGGTGTCGGAGGGGTGTGCGGGGTCGCGCACGAGGAGTGCCTGGAGGTCGGCGACGGCTGTCTGCAGCAGTGGCGCCACGCGGTGGTCGTCGCCTGCCGCCCGGGCCGGGGCGAGGGGGCTGGTCGCGCCAAGACCCGCGGCCCGCAGCGGGCCGGCCCCGGCGGGGCGCACACGCAGTTCCACGGTTGCCGAGTCACCCGGCGGCAGGTCCACTTCCCAGCACAGCAGTCCGGCGGACGCCAGGGCGTCGGAGGGCGGCGGCTCGCTGGTGACGCAGGCGGCGGCACCGGCCGAGGCCCAACGCAGGCCCGAGTCGTGGACAGTGGCGGGGAGTTCGGGGCCTGCCTTGCCGGCGGCGATGGCCCCGAGTTCCGCGAGGTCCGTGCCGAGAGCGACCTCGACCGGCAGACGCAACGGACGCAATCCGGCGTTGCGCAACGTGATCCGTTCGGTGCCGTCGGCGTGGCGCGTCCGCTCGACCACGACCTCCGGGTCGGGCCCGGCCGCGGGTGAAGCGCGCAGGGTGCCCACGAAGCGCGCGCTGTCCGCTCCGGTCATCCTCGCCTGCACCGCCAGCGGCTCGCGTCCGGCCACGTGGACCTGGCATCGCGAGAGCAGGCGCCTGCCGCCTCGGTAGAACCCGTCGAGCCCCTGGCCGTCCAGTTGCCCCGCCTCACCGGAGATGGCGAGGCCGGGCAGAGCGACGCAGATCAGCGCCGCGTGGGTGGCCGGCAGCTCGGGCCCTGGGCGGCTGCTGGGGGACGTGCGGGCCGACGGGGTCGCGCCGGGTGGGCGCGACTGGCTCAAGGCCGTGGACAAGGACGAGGACGAGGGCCGTCCGCGTGTGGCCGTGGCTTCCTGACGGGGGTCGTACGGCGGCGAGGACGGAACGCCGACGGTCTCCGGCGCGATGGTGCGGGCACCGCCCGTCGGGAACGGCTCGTGCGTACTCCATGGCGGACGTGTGTCGTAGGCGGAGGGAGGAGTCGACTGCTGGTGCATGCGGTGGCTTCCTCTGCGCTCGGAGCGCCTCGGACGTGCTGAGCGACCGGTGGGGCGCCCCGGGGGACAAGGGTCGTACGGTGGCAGGGCCCGTCCAGGCGTTCCGCCACCCAGGTGAACGGAGGGGGGCTCCCCCGGGTCACGGCCCTCCTCGCAGAAGCCGACCGAATGGTGATGTGAAGGAACACGGACGGGGGCCGAAGGGTCGCCGGTGGACCGCCACTCGGAAGTGCCTGGTGGGTCGTTTGCGGGACGATGCCGGGAGCTGCCTGGTGGGTCGATCGCAGACCGACGCCGGGACGTGCCCGGCAGTCCGCTCACGCATTGAAGCTCGGAAGTGCTCGGTAAGCCGCTCCTGGGCCGATGCACGGCAACGCCTGGCAGCCCAATCTCGGCGGGGGTGCCCGCAAGGACGCTCCCGGGCCCATCGGAGGTCGCCGGCAGCCGGCTGCCGAAGCGACGCTCGGAGGTCGCCCGCAGCCCGCTCCCGGTCCGACACTCGAAGGACGCCGGCAGCCCGCTTCCGAGCCGACACTCGAAAGTCGCCAGCGGCCCATTCCCACGCCGATGCCCCGAAGTGCCCGCCCGTCCGCTCCCGGACCGGGCGGCGGACACTGACGCAGCCGTCAAGGGGCTCCGGAACCGGTGCCACCATCGACTGCCCGGCAGGCCCGCATGTGGCCTCGACGCACTCCGCCGTGCGAGATGAGCGAGGGCGGCCAAGCGGCCGAGGACGGCTGTGCCGGTACGGCAGCGGCGCCGCTCGAACACCGCCGAACACCTGCGGATGCGGCCCGGGAACAGGCTGCGACCGCACTCCCTCGCCTGCGCCCTTTCCGCGCAGCTCTTTCCTGGCAGGAGCGGCAATCGCCTGACCGGATACCGGCCCGCGCTTCTCCGCCTGGTGCTCATCCCTCCCACTCCCCTTCCGGCTCACGGCGAACACTCCCCGACGCACCGCTGGTCGTGGCATCTCCGGAGCCCACGGCACGCGCACTCTCCCGGCGCCGAGGGCCGGGGCGCGCGGGTTCAGAGACCGACGGTTGCGGCGGGGAACTGGCCGGTCGGCGCCGGCCACCCGCCGCGCGGGCGGCGCGCCGGCCGTCGCTGCCATCTGCTGACCGCACGCGCCGCCGCCGGCGAGCGCTCGTCCCCGAACCCGGTGGAGTGTCCTGGTCGTCCATCAGCGTGTCCGGAGGCTCGGGCCGAACCGCGTCGATGGCCGTTGCGGAGTCCGCGGGCTCCGTGGGCTCCGGCGTCTGCGCCGGTGTATGCTCCGCGCGTTCCGCGCGCAGGCAGCGGCGGATCGACTCGGGATCGAGCCCCTCGTTGCAGGCCTGGTGCAGCAGGCGGGCGAAGAGGTAGTCGGGATCCGCGCCCAGCGCCATGGCCAGCGCCTCGCGGGCTTCCAGTTCGTCTCCCGCGGACCAGGCGACCCAT
>NZ_JBSGDB010000504.1:0-5988 GCF_053602155.1 Streptomyces sp. NPDC004561 | reverse complement strand
ATAGGACAAGGAGTCCGGGGAAGGCTCCTTCCGTCCAAGTGTGGTGCACTATGGGCGGAATCTCAGCATTGCACGCTTTGGGGGGTCTGGTGACTCCTGATCGTCCTGTGACTGATCGTCACAGTGGCGTGACTGTCCGCTATGGCATGGTCCATCGGCTTCCGTCGCTGATGAACACCTGGGAGGGCAATTCCATCGGTTTGGCCGACCGGGCTGGACAGATGGTGTAGTTGTAGTGCCGAGGACAAGCCGTTCGTCCTATAACCGACTCGACTCGCGTCCGCCATTTCGGGCAACGCGGGTCAAGGTGCAGAATTTAGAGGAAAGAACCGAGAAGGTTCGGTTCTCCCGAGGAGGCCGCTCATGACCGCTCGCACCCCTGATGCCGAGCCGCTGCTGACCCCGGCTGAGGTCGCCACCATGTTCCGTGTCGACCCCAAGACGGTCACGCGGTGGGCGAAGGCCGGCAAGCTCACTTCCATCCGCACGCTCGGCGGGCATCGCCGCTACCGCGAGGCCGAGGTCCGCGCCCTGCTCGCGGGCATCCCGCAGCAGCGCAGCGAGGCCTGAACAACTCAATACCGGGCAATACGGCAGGTCCCCCAACACGCCGTGGCGCCCGAAACCCTAGCTCCAAGCGACGCGGGACCTGCCCCAACAGGACCCACGCCCAGGCCGAAGAGAACGTTGTAGGCAAGCGACACAGGGTGCGTCGTAGATCGCGCTGGACTCCGCCGGGTCCAGCGCGATCTTTTTTGTGCACAGGTCGGGGGTGTGATGGCGGCTCTGTGAGTGGCCTTGTCGGAGTCTGGGGAGGGCTGTCGGAACCTCTGCGCACGACCCCCGGGAGCAGTGCAATTGCACATATTAAATTGACTCATTGTAGGACGGGTGTAAATACCGCGGTTTTCAAAACTCATGCGGTGACTCCCGTCACACGCCCGCCCACTTGTTGCCGCTGGCATAGGTGCGCTAATGGAAGCGCCGGTTCCAGCGGCCCACGCGCGCAAGCGAGTTGGGGCCGCAGGAGGTCATGCCGTGCGGGGACGGTCGTCCTCGACGCTCTCCTCGTCCGTCTCCTGGGGCCAGGGACCGGAGTCCATCGCCAGCCGCAGCAGGCGATGGCAGATCGGGCAGTGGCGGGTGAAGTGCCGGTAGGACGAGGCGGCCGACAGATGTGCCCTCAGCAGCGCCCGCGTCTCGTGCCTGGCCGATGCCGCCATACGCCACCTCCGCGGACCGCACAGGGGAACGGGCCCTGGTCCCTGGGTACCGGCGGAATGTGACGTCGTCAAGGGCGCGAGCCGCCGCCGGGGCCGTGCCGGGCGTCGTTCGCCCGGGGCGCCGCAGGTGGCACCTCTCCCGTGCGCCGTGCGGTCTCCCGCGTCCGCTGCGCCGAGCGGGTCGCGGCCCCGCGGCTCGCCGGCGCGGACATGCGACGAGGCCCACGTCCCTCGGGGACGTGGGCCTCGTACTCCGTGCGGTCCTGACGGGATTTGAACCCGCGGCCTCCACCTTGACAGGGTGGCGAGCACTCCAAACTGCTCCACAGGACCAGGTTTCGCGGCGCTCCGCTTGCTGCGTTGCGCTGCGAGAACAGACTGTACAGGAGGGTGAGCCCGCTGGTCGAACTCACCCTCCGTGCGGGAACGGCTACGGTACGGCCGCGTCGATCGCCTTCACGATCCGCTTGTCGGAGACGGGGTACGCCGTGCCCAGGGCGTGGGCGAAGTAGCTCACCCGCAGCTCCTCGATCATCCAGCGGATGTCCAGGACCGAGGACGGCACCGGGCGGCCCTTGGGGAGCTGTTCCAGCAGCCAGGCGTACTCGTCCTGCATCTCGTGGACCTTCTCCATGCGGGTGGTGTCCCGCTGGACGCCCGTCGGCATCTGCTGCAGCCGCCGGTCGGCGGCCACCAGGTAGCGCATGAGGTCGGGAAGGCGGCGTATGCCCGCCCAGGTGACGAAACCGGGCTTCACGAGGGCGTCGAGCTGCTTGCGGACGTCCGTCAGGTTCGGGAGGAGGGCGGGACTGCCCACGGCCTTCAGACGGCGCTCACAGGCCTGCCAGGCCGCGAGGACCTGCTGCACCTGGCCGACCGTGCGGACCGTCGTGTCCACGATCTCGGCGCGCACCTTGTCGTACAGCTTCCGGTACGACTCCTCGTCCCAGGCCGGGCCGCCGAAGTCCGCGATCAGCTTGTCCGCCGCGGCCGTCGCGCAGTCGTCGAACAGGGCCTGGACGGAGCCGTGCGGGTTGGCCGACAGACCCAGCTTCTGCTGGTTGGTCAGCTTGTCGGACGCGAACTTCGCCGGGTTCACCGGGATGTTGCGCAGGATCAGGCGCCGGGTGCCCCTCCACATCGCCTCGGCCTGCTCGGCCTCGGTGTCGAAGAGGCGGACGGCGACCGTGTCGCCGTCGTCCACCAGCGCCGGGTACGCCTTCACCGGCTGGCCGGCCCGGCGGGTCTCGAAGACCCGGGTGAGCGTGCCGATCGTCCAGTCGGTCAGGCCCCTGCGCTCCAGGGACTCGCCGCCCTCGCGGGAGGCGGTCGCCGCCGCGGCCTGGGAGAGGGCCTGGCGGGCCTTCGGCTTCAGCTGGAGCTTCAGCGCCTCCAGGTCCTTGTCCTCGGCCAGCTTCCGGCGCCGCTCGTCGACGATCCGGAACGTGACCTTGAGGTGGTCGGGGACCTTCGCCAGGTCGAAGTCGTCCGCCTCGAAGGGGACGCCGACCATGCGCTTCAGCTCCCGGGCCATGGTCACCGTCAGCGGCTCCTGGAGGGGCACCGCCCGCTCCAGGAACGCCTTCGCGTAGTTCGGCGCGGGCACGTAGTTCCGCCGGATCGGCTTGGGCAGGGAGCGGATCACCTCCGTGACCAGTTCCTCCCGCAGGCCCGGGATCTGCCAGTCGAAGCCCTCCTCCGTGACCTGGTTGAGGACCTGGAGCGGGATGTGCACCGTCACACCGTCGGCGTCCGCGCCCGGCTCGAACTGGTACGTCACCCGGAACTTGAGCGGGCCCTGGCGCCAGGAGTCGGGATAGTCGGCCTTGGTGACCGCCTCCGCCGACTCCCGGATCAGCATCTCCCGCTCGAAGTCCAGGAAGTCCGGCTGCTCGTGCCGCTTGCGCTTCCACCAGGAGTCGAAGTGGGCGCCGGAGACGACGTGGTCGGGCACCCGCTGGTCGTAGAAGTCGTACAGCGTCTCGTCGTCCACGACGATGTCCCGGCGCCGGGCCCGGTGCTCCAACTCCTCGACCTCGCTGAGGAGTCGGCGGTTGTCGGCGAAGAACTTGTGGTGCGTGCGCCAGTCGCCCTCGACGAGCGCGTTGCGGATGAACAGCTCGCGGGAGACCTCGGGGTCGACCCGGCCGTAGTTCACCTTCCGCTGGGCGACGATCGGGACGCCGTACAGCGTGACCTTCTCGTACGCCATCACGGCCGCCTGGTCCTTCTCCCAGTGCGGTTCGCTGTACGTCCGCTTAAGGAGGTGCCCGGCGAGCGGTTCCACCCACTCGGGCTCGATCTTCGCGTTGACCCGCGCCCACAGCCGGCTCGTCTCCACCAGTTCGGCGGACATCACGAACTTCGGCTGCTTGCGGAAGAGCGACGAGCCCGGGAAGACCGCGAACTTGGCGTTGCGGGCGCCCAGGTACTCGTTCTTGTTGCCCTCGCGGACGTCCTTCATCCCGATGTGGGAGAGCAGGCCGGCGAGCAGGGAGACGTGGATGCGGTCGGCCGGGGCGTCCTCCTCGGCGAGGTGGATGCCCATCTGCTTGGCGACCGTGCGCAGCTGGGTGTAGATGTCCTGCCACTCGCGGATGCGCAGGAAGTTCAGGTACTCCTGCTTGCACATCCGGCGGAAGGAGCTGGAGCCCCGCTCCTTCTGCTGTTCGCGGACGTACCGCCACAGGTTGAGGTAGGCGAGGAAGTCGCTGGTCTCGTCCTTGAAGCGGGCGTGCTGCTGGTCGGCCTGGGCCTGCTTGTCGGCCGGGCGCTCCCGCGGGTCCTGGATGGACAGCGCGGCCGCGATGACCATGACCTCGCGGACGCAGCCGTTGCGGTCGGCCTCCAGGACCATCCGGGCCAGGCGCGGGTCGACGGGCAGCTGGGCCAGCTTGCGGCCGGTGTCGGTGAGCCGTTTGCGGACGTCCTTCTGCGTGGGGTCCAGCGCGCCCAGTTCCTGGAGCAGCTGGACGCCGTCGCGGATGTTGCGGTGGTCCGGCGGGTCGATGAAGGGGAACTTCTCGATGTCGCCGAGGCCGGCCGCGGTCATCTGGAGGATGACGCTCGCCAGGTTCGTCCGCAGGACCTCGGCGTCCGTGAACTCCGGGCGGGTGAGGAAGTCGTCCTCGGAGTACAGCCGGACGCAGATGCCGTCGGACGTACGGCCGCAGCGGCCCTTGCGCTGGTTGGCGCTGGCCTGCGAGACCGGCTCGATGGGCAGCCGCTGGACCTTGGTGCGATGGCTGTAGCGGCTGATCCGGGCGAAGCCGGGGTCGATGACGTACTTGATGCCGGGGACGGTCAGGGAGGTCTCGGCCACGTTCGTGGCCAGCACGATCCTGCGTCCCGTGTGCTGCTGGAAGACCCGGTGCTGCTCGGCGTGCGAGAGCCGGGCGTACAGCGGCAGCACCTCGGTGGATCTGTACTTCTTCTTCTCCAGCGCGTCCGCCGTGTCCCGGATCTCCCGCTCGCCGGAGAGGAAGACGAGGATGTCGCCCTGCCCCTCCGCCATCAGCTCCTCGACGGCGTCGGTGATGGCCGTGATCTGGTCCCGGTCGGCGTCCTCGGAGTCCTCTTCGAGGAGCGGCCGGTAGCGCACCTCCACGGGGTACGTCCGGCCGCTGACCTCGATGATCGGGGCGTCGCCGAAGTGCCGGGAGAAGCGCTCGGGGTCGATGGTGGCGGAGGTGATGACGATCTTCAGGTCCGGCCGCTTCGGCAGCAGCTGCGCCAGATAGCCGAGCAGGAAGTCGATGTTGAGGGACCGCTCGTGCGCCTCGTCGATGATGATCGTGTCGTAGGCCCGCAGCTCGCGGTCCGTCTGGATCTCCGCGAGGAGGATGCCGTCCGTCATCAGCTTGATGAACGTGGCGTCCGGGTTCACCTGGTCGGTGAAGCGGACCTTCCAGCCGACGGACTCGCCGAGCGGCGTCCGCAGTTCCTCGGCCACGCGCTCCGCGACGGTGCGGGCGGCGATGCGGCGGGGCTGCGTGTGCCCGATCATCCCGCGGACCCCGCGCCCCAGCTCCACACAGATCTTCGGGATCTGGGTCGTCTTGCCGGACCCGGTCTCGCCCGCGACGATGACGACCTGGTGATCGCGGATGGCGGCCGCGATCTCGTCCTTCTTCTGGCTGACGGGCAGCTGCTCGGGGTAGGAGACGGCCGGTACGCGGACGCGCCGCTCGGCCATCCGGGCCTCGGCCCTGTCGATCTCACCCTCGATCTCGGTGAGGACGGTGGCACGGGCCTCCGGCTTGCGGATCTTGCGCGCGCCCTCGAGCCGTCGCCCGAGCCGGTGCGCGTCGCGCAGCGACAGCTCGGTCAGACGGGGGGCGAGGGTGCCGAGGGCGGGGGCGGGATGCGTAGACATACGCGGTCCAGGATCTCACCCCGGCCGAAAAACACGCGAACGATTTGACCGGGGTGCCCGGGGCCCCTCGGGCGCCCCGGTGGCATTCCGACTCATGTCCTAACTTGGTCGACATGCCGGATGCATCGCACGGAGCGCACGGCCGCCCGCCCACCCGCGCCGAGCGCTGGGCGGCCTTCCGGGCGTCCCCCTTCCTGCCCGCCACCGTGCTCCTGTTCCTCATCGCCGCGGCGGCCGGGCTCTTCGCCGGCTCCTACACGTACGCCATGGCCAACCCGACCCCGCACAGCATCCCCGCCGCGGTGACCGGCGCCGCCGGCCGGCCGGAGGCCCGGCGGTTCATCGCGGGGATGGAGCAGGCTCTGGGCGCCACGCTGAAGCTGCACCCGA
>NZ_JBSGDB010000503.1:0-5989 GCF_053602155.1 Streptomyces sp. NPDC004561 | reverse complement strand
TTTCCCTTTCCGGCGGTTCCGACTCTATCAGATCCTTTCGGGCCTGACCCCCAGTCAGCGGGGCTTGTCCTCCCGGCCGTTGGGCCGTTCCGACGAGTGAGACTTTAGCGGATTCCCGGCCTCCGAGCTAATCGGGGGCCTGCGTCCTTTCGAACGCGGATTCCTCATTTCGCAAATACGCACGCCAAAGCATCCGGCGCCGGAGCGTCGATGGTGAGTGGTACTTGCGGAATGGCTGTCCGGGGACCGACCGGAGTCGGAGCTCACGTCGGACAACTCGGAGAACTGTACGGATCACGTCGGGGCGTGTCAACTCGAGGGTCAGGGGGCCTCGGGAGGCGTAGCCTGACCCTCATGACCACGCGTACGTGTACCCAGCTTTGGTGGGCCGCCTGACGGCGGCCGCGCTCACGTATGCACTCAACGGCCGCCGCCTCGGCGGCCGTTCTCGTATCTCCTCCAGGACTCCGGGGGCCGGCCGCAGGGACGGCGGTCTCGATCAGGAGGTGGAGTGGAGATGACACGGGTCTTCAGCGGGATCAAGCCGACCGGGCACCTGACGCTGGGGAACTACCTCGGAGCCATGCGGCGCTGGGCCGAGGTGGACCAGCACAGGGCGGACGCGCTGTTCTGTGTGGTGGATCTGCACGCGCTGACCGTGGACCACGATCCTGCGCGGGTGCGCAGGCTCAGCCGGCAGACGGCGACGCTCCTGCTGGCCTCGGGTCTCGATCCGGAGGTGTGCACCGTGTTCCTGCAGAGCCACGTGGACGAGCACACGAGGCTGTCGTACCTGCTGGAATGCGTGGCGACCGACGGCGAGATGCGGCGGATGATCCAGTACAAGGAGAAGGCCGGGCGGGAGCGGGAGCGCGGCGGGAGCGTACGGCTGTCGTTGCTGACGTATCCGGCGCTGATGGCGGCGGACATCCTGGCGTACGGCACGGACGAGGTGCCGGTCGGCGACGACCAGGTGCAGCACGTGGAGCTGACGCGGGACCTGGCGGTGCGGTTCAACCAGCGGTACGGGCACACGTTCGTGGTGCCGAAAGCCACCCGTCCGGACGTGGCCGCTCGGGTGATGAACCTTCAGGACCCGGCGTCGAAGATGGGGAAGTCGGACGACTCGGGACCGGGGATCGTCTATCTGCTGGACGAGCCGGAGGTCGTGCGCAGAAAGGTGATGCGGGCCGTCACCGACAGCGGGCGGGATGTCGTGTACGACCGGGAGGGGCGGCCGGGACCGGCGAATCTGCTGGAGATTCTCGCAGCGTGCACGGGCGGGAACCCTGAGTCACTGGCGGACGTTTACCAGTCGTACGGCGCTTTGAAGAAGGACACCGCGGAAGCCGTGGTGGAGGTGCTCGGGCCGGTGCAGGCCAGGCACCGGGAGCTGTGTGCGGATCCGGCGTATGTGGAGGGGGTGCTGCGGGATGGTGCGGAGAAGGCCCGGGCGATGGCCCGGCCGATCGTCGATACCGCTTACCGGGCGATCGGGCTGCTGCCGCCCGTGGCGGAGGGCGCGCTGAGCGCGGCCCGGTAGGCGTTCCCGTGCCGGGGCGACCTGCCGGCCTGGCGTGGTCGCCCCCGGCTCGGGTTCAGTCCTTCTTGCCGGAGGCGAGTTCGCGGCTGCGGTCGCGGGCGGCTTCGAGGGCGGCGATGAGGGCGGCGCGTACGCCGTGGTTCTCCAGTTCGCGGATGGCGTTGATCGTCGTACCGGCAGGCGAGGTGACGTTCTCGCGGAGCTTGACGGGGTGCTCTCCGCTGTCGCGGAGCATCACGGCGGCGCCGATGGCGGACTGGACGATGAGGTCGTGGGCCTTGTCGCGGGGCAGGCCGAGCAGGATGCCGGCGTCGGTCATGGCCTCGACCAGGTAGAAGAAGTACGCCGGGCCGGAGCCGGACAGGGCGGTGCAGGCGTCCTGTTGGCTCTCGGGGACGCGGAGGGTCTTGCCGACGGCGCCGAAGATCTCCTCCGCGTGGGCGAGGTGCTGGGCGGTGGCGTGGCTGCCGGCGGAGATGACCGACATGGCCTCGTCGACGAGGGCGGGGGTGTTGGTCATGACACGGACGACCGGGGTGCCCGCGGCGAGGCGCTCCTCGAAGAAGGAGGTGGGGATACCCGCGGCTCCGCTGATGACCAGGCGGTCGGTGGGGATGTGCGGGGCCAGTTCGTCCAGGAGGGCGCCCATGTCCTGCGGCTTGACCGTGAGGATCAGGGTGTCGGCGGTCTTGGCGGCCTCGGTGTTGGTGACCGGGGTGACTCCGTGGCGGGTGCGGAGCTCTTCGGCGCGTTCGGGCCGGCGGGCGGTGACCAGGAGGTCGGCGGGGGCCCAGCCGGCCCGGATCATTCCGCTGAGCAGGGCTTCGCCGATCTTGCCGGTGCCGAGGACTGCGACTTTCTGGCTCATGCGCTTCATCCTTGCACCGCAGCGGAGATGTGCGCGCCGGTTGTCCGCTGGGCGGAACACCTACGGCGTACGTCGGCGCAGGGTGGCCGCGCCCAGGACGAGGACCAGCACGGCGGTGCCGGCCACGATCAGGACGTCCCTCACGAACGTGGCCGTCATGTCGGTGTGGTGGAGGACCTGGTTCATGCCGTCGACGGCGTACGACATGGGGAGGACGTCGGAGATGGCCTCCAGGACGGGGTGCATGTTGGAGCGGGCGGTGAACAGGCCGCAGAGGAGGAGCTGGGGGAAGATCACCGCCGGCATGAACTGGACCGCCTGGAATTCGGAGGCCGCGAAGGCCGAGACGAACAGGCCGAGGGCCGTGCCGAGCAGGGCGTCGAGGAGTGCGACGAGGAGGAGCAGCCAGGCGGAGCCGGTGACGTCGAGGCCGAGGACCCAGAGCGCGAGGCCGGTGGCGAGGGCCGACTGGACGATGGCGAGGATGCCGAAGGCGAGGGCGTAGCCGGCGATGAGGTCGGCCTTGCCGAGGGGCATGGCGAGGAGGCGTTCGAGGGTGCCGGAGGTGCGTTCGCGCAGTGTGGCGATGGAGGTGACCAGGAACATCGTGATCAGCGGGAAGATCCCGAGCAGGGAGGCGCCGATGTTGTCGAAGGTGCGCGGGCTGGCGTCGAAGACGTAGCGCAGCAGGACCAGCATCAGGCACGGGACGAGGATCATCAGCGCGATGGTGCGCGGGTCGTGGCGCAGCTGGCGCAGGACGCGGGCGGCCGTGGCGGTGGTGCGGGCGGGGTTGAACACGCCGGTGGGCGCGGGGGCGGTCGTGCTCATCGGGTGCTCTCCTTGGTGCGGCCCGCCGTGGCGGCTTGGTCGACGAGGTGCAGGAAGGCGGCCTCGACGGTGTCGGTGGCGGTGCGGGTGCGCAGGGCGTCGGGGGTGTCGTCGGCGAGGATCTCGCCCTCGCGCATGAGGAGGAGGCGGTGGCAGCGCTCGGCCTCGTCCATGACGTGGGAGGAGACGAGGAGGGTGGTGCCGCGGGTGGCGGCGAGGTCGTGGAAGAGGTTCCACAGGTCGCGGCGCAGGACGGGGTCGAGGCCGACGGTCGGCTCGTCGAGGACGAGGAGTTCGGGCGTGCCGAGGAGGGCGACGGCGAGGGAGACGCGGCTGCGCTGGCCGCCGGAGAGGTTGCCGGCGAGGGTGTCGGCGTGGCTGGTGAGGTCGACGTCGGCGATGACCCGGTTGACGTGGTCGCGGCGGCTTTCGGCGGTGCCGGGGGTCCTCCCGTCCGAGCGCAGCCGATCGTGGCGGAGGCCGGGGTCGAGGACGCGGGCGAAGTAGTCCAGGTTCTGGCGGACCGTCAGGTCGTCGTAGACGGAGGGTGCCTGGGTGACGTAGCCGATGCGGGTGCGCAGGGTGGGGTGGCCGGCCGGGTGGCCGAGGACGTCGAGGGTGCCGGTGACCTTGGCCTGGGTGCCGACGACGGAGCGCATGAGGGTGGACTTGCCGCATCCGGAGGGGCCGAGCAGGCCGGTGATCTGGCCGCGCGGGACGGTGAAGGAGAGGTGGTGCAGGACGGTTCGGGGGCCGCGGACGACGGTGAGGTCTTCGGCGTGGACGGCGGGGGCCGGTGCCGGGTGGGGTGGGTCCGGCTCATAATTCATCATGCGATGAATAATCTGCCCCTGGTGCCGTGGACGTCAAGGGGCGGCACGGCAAAGCGGCGGCCGGGACGTGCCCGGCCGCCGCTGCCGGCGGAACACCGCGGGGTTCAGGGCTTGGTGGCGACGAGCAGGAGCACGTCGTACGTCTCCTCGACGATGCCGTCGGGGAAGACCTTCAGCAGCTGGGCGCGCTCCTCCTCCAGGAAGGCGGCCCTGTCCGGCTCGGGCAGGACGAGCAGGAACGAGTGGCTGCCGATGTTGGCGAGATGGGTGTCGATCGGGACGCGGCGGCTCCAGCGGACCTCCTGGCGCGTGAAGTCGAGGCGGCCGCTGGGGTCGGCCCGCCGGGTCCGCTCGCCGGACTTGCTCTGTTCGGCGGCGAGGTCGATGCCGACGAAGCGGGCGGTGCGGTCGGCGGCCTCCGCGATCCATTCGACGTCGAGGGCGTCGGTGTTCCACCACAGCGCCAGCGCGCCGCCCGGCCGCAGCACGCGCAGTGCCTCCGGCACCGAGCGGGCGGTGTCGGTCCAGTGCCAGGCCTGGGCGTAGGTGAGGAAGTCGGCCTGGGCGTCGGCCACGGGGAGGTCGTCGCCGTTGCCGCGGACGAGCGGGATGTGCGGCAGCGTGCGGCGGAACTCGGCGGCCATGCCCTCGCCGGGTTCGACCGCGAGGACGTCGGCCCCGCGGGAGTGCAGCAGGGCGGTGGCGATGCCGGTGCCGGCGCCGACGTCCACGACCCTGGCGCCGGACAGGGACCGGCCGGCCAGTCGCTCGACGGCGTCGAAGAGGGCCGGCGGGTAGGAGGGGCGGTTCGCCGCGTACTGGGCGGCGGCGGAGTTGAAGGAGTGCGCGCGGGCGGTGGTGGGGTCGGTGGGCGGCTGCGTGGTCGTCATCAGCCCATCGTGGGCGGCGGGCGGCGGATGGGACAGCGACTTATGAGCGGGCCTCGGCGCGGGGCCTCGCTTTTCGGCCGTCTCTCCTCGGCCCCGGCCGCTTCTCCTCGATCCGCGGCCGCCTCTCTTTCCCAGCGGCTGGCCACTCCATTTCCCGGTCGCTTGCCTAGCGGCGGCGCTTCTTCTTCGACGGGTTGCCCGAGCGGCGGGTGCTGCGCTGTTCGTACTCGGCGCGGGCCTTCTCGTACTCCTCGCGGTGCAGTTTCTCGCCCGGGGCCTCGGTGAGGGAGCGGACGAAGTAGGCGAGGAGGGAGCCGACGAAGCCGATGGCGAGCAGGCCGCGCAGGGAGGCCTGGCGCTGGGGGTCGTGACGCCTGCCGAAGCCGCCCCAGGTGTTGCTGAAGGCGAGCGCGGTGCACACGGCGAACATGACGACGATCAGCGCGGTGACGAACATGCCGGTGTCGGCGATCTGGATGCCCTGGTAGGCGAAGCGCAGGACCAGGCAGGAGGCGACGGCGGCCGCGAGGGAGCCGACGGCGACGGCCGCGCGGCGGGCCCCGTAGCCGTTGTCGTGGTCCACCCAGGACGTGCCGAAGAAGCGCAGGGACTCGGGGCGGGGGCCGCCGGCCGCCGAGTCCGCCGGGGTGCCCGGGCTGCCGGTTTCGTCGCTCACGGGACGATTATGGCTCCCGGGCGGTGGCGGGCCGCCGGCCGGGGTCAGCCGCAGCGCGGGGCGACGTAGCCGTCGCTGCCGGTCTGGACGTAGGCGTCGGAGACGTACTCGCCGTTGCTGATGTTGTCCCAGATGTTGGAGGTGCCGTAGGGGCCCGTGACGCTGGTGCCCGGGGACTGGCAGTAGATGTGGACCCTGGCTCCCTCGGGCAGGACGCGGACGAGGCTGTAGCCGGTGCCGGGGCCGCTGCGGACGTTCAGGCGGACGCCCGGGGCGACCGAGTAGTAGCGCAGGGCATCCGCCGTGGCCGCTGCCGTCGCGGCAGCAGCCTTACGGTCGGCCTGTCGT
>NZ_JBSGDB010000502.1:0-6007 GCF_053602155.1 Streptomyces sp. NPDC004561 | reverse complement strand
CGAGCAGCATGTCCGCCTGGACCGTCCCCTTCGTGTCCTCGATCGTCATGGTGATGCCGGGACCCTACGCCGCCCCGCACCAGCGGGCGCGCGGCCGGTCCGGGCCGGGGCTGGTGGTCCGCCGGGACGATCTGCGGCAGGCGACCCGGGAGGGACGCGAGGGCAACCTCGTGCTGTTCGTGGTCGACGCCTCCGGGTCGATGGCGGCCCGGCAGCGCATGGGCGCGGTCAAGGGCGCGGTGCTGTCGCTGCTGCTCGACGCATACCAGCGGCGGGACAAGGTGGGTCTGGTGACCTTCCGGGGGTCCGCCGCGGACGTGGCGCTGCCGCCGACGTCCTCCGTGGACGCGGCCGCCGCCCGGCTGGGGACGCTGCCGACCGGGGGCCGCACGCCGCTGGCCGCCGGGCTGCTCAGGGCGCACGAGGTGCTGCGGGTGGAGCGGCTGCGGGATCCGGCGCGGCGGGCGCTGGTCGTGGTGGTGACGGACGGACGGGCGACGGGTGGCCCGGAGCCGGTGGCGCTCGCCGGGCGTGCGGCCCGGCTGTTCGCGGCGGAGGGGATCGCCTCCGTGGTCGTGGACTGCGAGTCGGGGCCGGTGCGGCTCGGGCTCGCCGGGCAGCTCGCGGGTGAGCTGGGCGGTACGGCGGTGACGCTCGACGAGCTGCGGGCGGACTCGATCGCCGGTCTGGTCAAGGACGTACAGAGGAGGGCCGCGTAGTGCCGCAGGGACAGCCGAGTGTCGTGCCGGACGACGGTCTGACGACCCGTCAGCGTCGTAACCGTCCGCTGGTCGTGGTGCACACGGGCGTCGGCAAGGGCAAGTCCACCGCCGCGTTCGGGCTCGCGCTGCGCGCGTGGAACCAGGGGTGGCCCATCGGGGTGTTCCAGTTCGTCAAGTCGGCGAAGTGGAAGGTCGGCGAGGAGAACGCGCTGCGCGTGCTCGGCGCCTCCGGCGAGGGCGGGAGCGTCGACTGGCACAAGATGGGCGAGGGCTGGTCCTGGGTGCAGCGGGACATCCAGGGTGACAACGCGACCAACGAGGAGAAGGCCCGGGAGGGCTGGGAGCAGGTCAAGCGGGACCTGGCGGCCGAGACGTACCGGCTGTACGTGCTGGACGAGTTCGCCTACCCGATGCACTGGGGCTGGGTGGACACGGACGAGGTCGTGGACGTCCTGCGCAACCGGCCCGGTACCCAGCATGTCGTCGTCACCGGGCGGAACGCGCCGGAGAAGCTGGTCGACCTCGCCGACCTCGTGACCGACATGTCCAAGGTCAAGCACCCCATGGACGTGGGGCAGAAGGGCCAGAAGGGCATCGAGTGGTGAGCTCCGTCCCCCGGCTGGTCATCGCCGCGCCCTCCTCGGGCAGCGGCAAGACCACCGTCGCCACGGGGCTGATGGCCGCGTTCGCCGCGCGGGGGCTCGCCGTGTCCCCGCACAAGGTCGGGCCGGACTACATCGACCCCGGGTACCACGCGCTCGCGACCGGGCGGACCGGGCGCAACCTCGACGCGTACCTGTGCGGGCCGGAGCTGATCGCCCCGCTCTTCCTGCACGGGGCGCGGGGGTGCGACATCGCCGTCGTCGAGGGCGTGATGGGGCTGTACGACGGCGCGGCGGGCGAGGGCGAACTCGCGTCCACCGCGCACGTGGCCAAGCTGCTGGGGGCGCCGGTGGTGCTGGTGGTCGACGCCTCCTCGCAGTCGCGGTCGGTGGCGGCGCTGGTGCACGGGTTCGCGTCCTGGGACCCCGGGGTGCGGGTCGGGGGCGTGATCCTCAACAAGGTCGGGTCCGACCGGCACGAGTCGCTGCTGCGGGAGGCGCTGGACGCCTCCGGGGTGCCGGTGCTGGGCGCCCTGCGGCGGGCTCGGCAGGTGGACACGCCGTCCCGGCACCTGGGCCTGGTGCCGGTCGCCGAACGGCGGGCCGCCGCGGTCGACGCCGTCGCGGCGATGGCCGAGCAGGTGTCCCGTGGGTGCGATCTGGCGGCGCTGGAGGCCCTTGCCCGCGCTGCCGGCCCCGTACCGGGGGACCCCGCGCCCTGGGCCCCCGCTCGGTCGGCCGGCGGGCGGGCGCCGGTGGTCGCCGTCGCCGGTGGGCCCGCGTTCACGTTCTCCTACGCCGAGCACGTAGAGCTGCTCGCCGCCGCCGGGGCCGAGGTGGTCACCTTCGATCCGCTCCGGGACGAGGAGCTGCCCGAGAGGACCGCCGGGCTGGTCGTCGGGGGCGGGTTCCCCGAGATGTACGCCGGTGAGCTGTCCGCCAACAAGGCCCTGCGCGAAGCGGTCGCCGCACTCGCGGAGCGCGGCGCCCCCGTCGCCGCCGAGTGCGCCGGGCTGCTCTACCTGTGCCGGGAGCTGGACGGGCAGCCGATGTGCGGGGTGCTGGACGCCACCGCGCGGATGACGGATCGGCTGACGCTCGGCTACCGGGACGCCGTGGCCGTCGGCGACAGTGTGCTGGCCGCCGCCGGCACCCGGATGCGGGGGCACGAGTTCCACCGCACGGTCGTCGAGCCGGCCGCCGGTGCCGCTCCGGCCTGGGGGGTCAGGGCCCCGGTGCGGCGGGTCGAGGGTTTTGTGCAACGGGGCGTGCACGCGAGTTATCTGCACACGCACTGGGCGTCCGAGCCCGGTGTGGCCCGTCGGTTCGTGGAGAGGTGCCGGACGTCATGAGCAGCAGGCTGGTCGGAGTCGGGGTCGGTCCCGGTGATCCGGAGCTGGTGACCGTCAAGGGGGTCAACGCGCTGCGTTCGGCCGAGGTCGTCGTCGTACCCGTGATGGACACCGGTGAGCGGGGGCGGGCCGAGGCGACCGTGCTGCACTACGTGGAGCGGGAGAAGGTCGTGCGGGTGGTGTTCGCGCTGAACGAGCGGAGCGACCGGGCGCGCCGCGAGGCCGCCTGGGACGCCGCGGGCGAGCGGGTCGCCGGGCTGCTGCGGGAGCACGGGTCCGTCGCCTTCGCCACCATCGGCGACCCGAACGTGTACTCGACGTTCACGTATCTCGCGCAGACCGTCGCGGAGCTGGTGCCCGGGGTGGCCGTGGAGACCGTGCCCGGGATCACCGCCATGCAGGACCTGGCGGCGCGCTCGGGTGCCGTGCTGACCGAGGGCACCGAGCCGCTGACGCTGGTGCCGGTGACCGCCGGGTCCGCCGTGCTCAAGGAGGCGCTGGCCGGGCCGGGGACGGTCGTGGCGTACAAGTTCGGGCGGCAGGCCGCCGAGGTCGCCGAGGCGCTCGCCGAGACCGGGCGGCTCGGGGACGCGGTGTGGGGGTCGGCGCTGGGTCTGCCGGAGGAGTCGGTGCGGCCGGCCGCCGAGCTGGACGGGGCGCCGCTGCCGTACCTTTCGACGCTGATCGCTCCGCCGCGGCGGGACGGCGGGCGGGGCGGGAAGCTGTGAGCCCCGCGCGGCCGGCCGTCCGGTCAGCCGGAGATGCCGACCACCAGCCAGATGAACGCCGCCCCGGCCACCGTGCACAGCAGGGTGGAGCGGGCCGGGTGCTCGTGATGGGCCTCGGGGAGGATCTCGGCCGCGGCGAGGTAGAGCAGTACGCCCCCGAAGAGGCCGAGATAGCCGCCGAGCACCGGTTCGGGGATGTGGATGAAGGCGGTCGACAGCGCGCCCACCACGGGTGCGCAGGCGTCGGCGACCAGCATGCCGATCGCCCGGCGGCGGGCATTGCCGTACAGGCTGGTGATGGTGAAGGTGTTGAAGCCGTCGGCGAAGTCGTGGGCGATCACGGCGAGCGCGACGGCCGTGCCCATGCCGCCGCCCACCTGGAAGGCCGCGCCGATCGCCACGCCGTCCATGAAGCTGTGGCCCACCATCGCGGCGGCCGCCGTCAGGCCCACCTCCGGCGCCCGGTGGTGGTCGTGCTCGTCGCCGCCGTGGGCCGCCTGGCGTGCGGCCAGGGTGCGCTCCACCAGGTGGGCCAGCAGGAAGCCGGCCACGAACAGCAGCAGGGCGGCGGGTACGCCGAAGACCTCGCGGTCGGCCGCGCGCAGCGCCTCCGGCAGCAGGTCCAGGCCGACCACACCCAGCATCAGGCCGCCGGCGAGTCCCAGGACGAGATGGCGCCGGTCGGTCACACGCTGCGCCGTCCAGCCGCCGGCCAGCGTCATCAGGAACGCGCCGAGCGCGACGAAGACCGCCATAGGCCCTTGCTATCCGATGGAGGCGCCTTCGCGCACATCCGGCACCGCTCACACCGCCACAGACCCTGACATTTCGCTCGCTTTTCATTCGAGATTCTGTACGAGAGGACCCTTCCCATGGCCGATGCCCCCACCGGCAAGGTGACGTTCGTCGGTGCCGGTCCCGGCGCCGCCGACCTGCTGACGTTCCGTGCCGCGCGCGCGATCGCGGAGGCGGACGTGGTGATCTGGGCGGCCAGCCTCGTCCAGGCGGAGGTCCTGGAGCACGCGCGCGAGGACGCGGAGATCCTGGACTCGGCCACCATGTCCCTGGAGGACGTCGTCGCCGTCTACCGGCGGGCCCTCGCCGAGGGGCTGAGGGTGGCGCGGATCCACTCCGGTGATCCGGCGCTGTGGGGCGGCACGCAGGAGCAGCTGGACCGGTGCGCGGAGCTCGGGATCGCGACGGAGGTCGTCCCCGGTGTGTCGTCGTTCTCGGCCGTGGCCGCGCTCGCGCGGCGCGAGCTGACGATTCCCGAGGTCGCGCAGTCCGTGGTGCTCACCCGGCTCGGCGGCGGCAAGACGCCGATGCCACCCGGCGAGGAGGTGCGCGAGTTCGCCCGGCACGGCACCACCATGGCGGTCTTCCTGTCGGCGGCGCGCAGCGGCCAGCTGGTGCGGGAGCTGCTGGAGGGCGGCTATCCCACGTCCACGCCCGTGGTCGTCGCCTACCAGGCGACCTGGCCGGAGGAGCTGGTCGTGCGGTGCACGATCGGCACGCTGGAGGAGACGGTCAAGGAGCACAAGCTCTGGAAGCACACGCTCTTCCTGGTCGGCCCGGCGCTGGACGCGCACGGCACCCGCTCGCACCTGTACCACCCGGGCCACTTCCACGGGTTCCGCAAGGCCGACCCCGAGGCGCGGCGGGCGCTGCGCGAGCGAGGGGCGAGCAGTTGATCACGGTCGTCGGCACGGGGACGGGGGCGCCGGTTCCCGGGGACGTCGCGGAAGGTGCCGCCCTCGTCGTCGGCGGACGGCGGCACCTGGACGCCGTACGGCTGCCCGCCGGCGCCGAACGGGTCGTGCTCGGGCCGCTGGCGCCCGCCCTGGACACGATCGCCGAGTACGTCGGCAAGGAACTGCCGGTGCTCGTGCTGGCCTCCGGGGATCCGGGGTTCTTCGGGATCGTGCGGGCGCTGGCGGAGCGGTTCGGGCCGGGGCTGCTGGACGTGCGGCCGGGGGTGTCCTCGGTGGCCACGGCGTTCGCGCGGATCGGGCTGCCCTGGGACGACGCGGTCGTGGTCAGCGCGCACGGCCGGGACCTGCGCACGGCCGTGAACGTCTGCCGGGCGCAGCCGAAGGCGGCCGTCCTGACCGGTCCGGGCGCCGGGCCCGCCGAGCTGGGCGCCGCGCTCACCGGCCAGGACCGGGTGCTGGTCGTGGCGAGCGCGCTCGGCGACCCGGTGCGGGAGCGCGTGGAGCGGGTGACGCCCGCGGCGGGGGCGGCCCGCGACTGGGGTACGGCGGTGAGCGTGGTGCTGTGCCTGGACCGGGCACGGGCGCTCGGCCCGGTGCGGACGCTGGCCGGGGTGCCCGCCCGGCCCGGCCGCTGGGCACTGGAGGAGGCCGGGTTCACGCACCGGGACTCGATGATCACCAAGTTCGAGGTCCGGGCGCTGGCCCTGGCCCGTCTGGGCCCCCGGCCCGGCGACCTGGTGTGGGACGTCGGCGCGGGCTCCGGCTCGGTGGCCGTGGAGTGCGCGCGGCACGGCGCGGCCGTCGTCGCCGTCGAGAGGGCCGTCTCCAGATCAACGAGCGGTCGTACTCCACCCACCCCGGCGACTGCATCACCGTGGTCAGCGGCCTGGG
>NZ_JBSGDB010000501.1:0-6014 GCF_053602155.1 Streptomyces sp. NPDC004561 | reverse complement strand
CTGACCGGTGGGAACCTGCCCCGCGACCGCGGAACCCGGTGCCACCTCGGCCCGCTTGCCGATCCGGGCGCCCGGGAAGAGGATGCTGCGGGTGCCGACGGTGGCATGGGCGCCGACCTTGACGGGGCCGATCTCCAGCCGGTCGCCGTCCAGCCAGTACCCGGACAGGTCGACCTCGGACTCGACGGCCGCGCCCCGGCCCAGTTTGAGCATCCCGGTGACCGGTGGCAGCGAGTGCAGGTCAACCTGCGGCCCGACCTTGGCGCCCAGGGCCCGCGCGTAGCGTTCCAGCCAGGAGCCGGTCAGCGCGGTGGCCCCGCTGAACTCGGCCAGCCGCTCGGCGGTCCACAGCCGCAGATGCACGCTCCCGCCGCGCGGATACCGCCCCGGCCGCAGCTTCCGCAGCAGCAGCCGGGCCCCGCCGGCCGCGAGCGCGATCCGGCCGGGCGGAGTGAAGAACAGCAGCGCACCGGCCGTGAGCAGCCACCAGGGGGCGGTCGGCAGCCAGCCGTAGCCGGGCAGCAGGTTCCCCACGGCGGCCAGGGCCACCGACCAGCGCAGCCCCAGCAGCGTGACCAGCGGGAGCAGCAGCAGAAGCTGCAGCAGCTGGGCGCGGACCGGGACCGGCGCGATCGTGCGGGTCCCGCCGTCGTCCTGTGCCGAGGCCTCCAGCCGCCGGGCCAGCTTGCGCAGCGTGGGGTGCTGGTAGATGTCGAGGACGGCGGCGCTCGGGTAGCGGGTGCGCAGCCGGGTGGTCAGCTGGGCGGCGGCCAGGCTGCCGCCGCCGATCGCGAAGAAGTCGTCGGAGGCGCCGGCCACCGGGATGCCGAGCACCTCGGTCCACTGCTCGGCGAGCCAGGCCTCGGTGCCGTACAGCTCGGCCTTCGGGGCCTCCACCCCCTCCAGCGGCCAGGGCAGGGCGGCCCGGTCCACCTTCCCCGACGTACGGGTCGGCAGGTCGGCCACCGGCGCGAGCAACGGCACCAGCGCGGCGGGCAGCTCGGCCCGCAGCTTCTGGACGGCGGCCGCCTGGTCCCAGCCGTCCTGCGTGACCACGTATCCCACGAGCAGCTGATTGCCGCTGCGGGCGGTCCGCACGGCGGCCGCGGCACCGGCGACGCCGGGCAGGGCCTGCAGCGCGGCATCCACCTCACCGAGCTCGATCCGCCGTCCGCCGAGCTTGATCTGCTCGTCCGCCCGGCCCAGGAAGATCAGCCCCTCGGGCTCGGCCCTGACCAGGTCACCGCTCCGGTAGGCCCGCTCCCAGCCCAGCGACACGAGTGGCGCGTACTTCTCCGCGTCCTTCTCGGCGTCGAGATACCGTGCGAGCCCGACCCCGCCGATCACCAGCTCCCCGCTGTCGCCCATGGCCACGGGCTCCCCGGCGCCGTCGACGACGGCCAGCTCCCAGCCGCCCAGCGGCAACCCGATCCTGATGGGCTCCTCGCCGGTGAGCAGCGATGCGCAGGCCACGACCGTCGCCTCGGTCGGCCCGTAGGTGTTCCACACCTCGCGCCCCTCGGTGACCAGCCGCTGCGCCAGCTCCGGCGGGCAGGCCTCACCGCCGAAGATCAGCAGCCGTACGTCGCCCAGCGCCTCGGGCTCCCAGAGCGCGGCCAGGGTCGGCACGGTCGACACGACCGTGATCTCCTGCTCCACGAGCCAGGGTCCGAGATCGGCACCGCTCCTGACCTGGGAGCGGGGCACGGGCACCAGACAGGCGCCGTACCGCCAGGCCAGCCACATCTCCTCGCAGGACGCGTCGAAGGCGACGGAGAGCCCGGCCATGACCCGGTCACCCGGCCCGATGGGCTCCTCCGTCAGGAACAGGGCAGCCTCGGCGTCCACGAAGGCGGCGGCACTGCGATGGGTGACGGCGACGCCCTTGGGCTTGCCGGTGGAACCGGAGGTGAAGATGATCCAGGCGTCGTTCCCGGCGCCGGGCCGCGTCGTGGCCGAACCGGAGGCGCCCCGCGCGGGGCCGTCCTGCGCCAAGGCGCCGTCCCCGACGACGCTCTCTACGGCGATGGCTTGGCCGGCACCGACGACCGCCCGCACCCCCGCCTCCCGGAACACCAGCTCGGCCCGCTCGTCCGGGTCCTCCGCGTCGATGGGGACATAGGCGGCACCGGCGGCGAGGACGGCGAGGATCGCGACGTACAGCTCGTTGGTCCCCGAGGGCACCCGCACCCCGACCCGGTCGCCCAGCCCGACCCCCGCGGCCGCGAGCCGCCGCCGGAGCCGCTCGACCTCGCCGGCCAGCGCACGGTAGGTGAGACACGCCGTACCGTCGTCCAGTGCCGGCTCGTCCGGATGCGACCGCACGGTCGCGTCGAAGATGTCGACCAGAGTGCGCGCCGAGGCCGCCGGCCCCGCGGAGAAGCGCGCCCGGTCGCCGAACTGCGCGCGGATCTCTTCGTCGAGCAGGCCGAGAGCGCTGCTCTCGTCTATGGCTGCCATCGGGTCCTCACGTCGGGTCCTGCTGAGTGACAAGCCGGAAATATTAGTACGACGCTAGGCCCCGCCCCTGCTGACGACCGCCCGGAAGGGCCGTCCGGGTGACTGCCTGGGCCTGATCGCGGGCCGCTGACCTGCCGACCTTCGCCCGAAAGAGACATGTCTCACACAGTGTCAGGTGATGGGCACTCAGAGCTAGTTCGGGTTCCGGCCACGCACGGGAACAGCAGAGGGCCCCTGTTGAGCAGCGGTCCTCACTGCTCGCTCACGCTCGAGGGGGCCGTGCGGCGGATGGCCGACAATCCCGGAACTGGCCCCCGGAGTCGCCGGGTTGATGCCTGCGGCAGTCGAGGCGAAGGCGTCGGGCGAACGTTCCGTCGCGGTCGCCGGGGGTATCCGAAAGCGCGGGAGGTGCCGTTTCGGCGACCCGTGGAGGCCGGGCGTCCAGCGGGGCGAGGGACGGGGTCTCGCGGCTGATTCGGGCACGCTGCGCGGCACCGGCAAGGGGCGCGTCATCGCGCGTGACCGGGGGTGGTGTCCAGGTTCGGGTCCTCCGGGGCACCCGCGACGAACCCCTGATTACCGGCCAGTAGCGACTCGAAGGCCCCACGAGGAGTGCGGCCTGGACCTCTGTCATGGCCGCAGGCAAGGGCTGGCCCAGCACGGACGGCGCCCCGAGGAACCCAGCGGGCCGCCCCCCGCCGCCCACGACCGAGTCTCGGCGGGCGCGGGAGCCGGACCTTTCGTAGATTAAGAAGCGAAGCGACTGGCAGGCAAAGCGTGTGACTCCGGAGATCGACTACACAGGGGTGTTCGCCGCCCTTCCGAGCCCGTGCCTGGTGCTCGGCACGGACCTGGTGATCGATGATGCCAACTCGGCCTTCTGTGAGGTGACGGGACGGAGCAAGGCCGAGCTGGTCGGGCAGTACCTCTTCGACGCCTTCCCGGACAACCCCGTCGATCCGGAGGCCGGCGGGGTGGCCACGCTGAAGGACTCACTGCACCGCGTCCTGTCCTCCGGCCAGACGGACCACATGGCGTTGCAGAAGTACGACATCCCGGTCGCCGGCAACCCCGAGGCGTTCAAGGAGCGGTGGTGGACCGCGATCAACGTGCCCGTCCTCGGCCCGGACGGAAAAGTCGCCTGGATCATCCACCGGTCCGAGGACATGACCGAGGTCGTCCGCGGCCGCCGCGCCGCGCACCTGCCGTCGGTCCGCCCCGGCCGGGAAGCGGCCATGGAAGCCGAACTGTTCGCTCGGGCGCGGCAACTGCAGCGGCTGAACGAGGAACTGCAACAAGCCCACGCCCGTGAACGGCACATCGCCGTCGCCCTGCAAGAAGCCATGCTCCACTCCCCGGACCTGGCCCGGCACCAGGACATCGCCGTGCGCTACCTGCCCGCCGCCGGATCACTGAATGTGTGCGGCGACTGGTACGACGCGGTCGACCTGCCCGCGGACCGCTTCACCGTCGCGGTCGGCGACGTGGTCGGCCACGGGCTGATGGCCGCCACCGTCATGGGCAGGCTCCGGAGCGCCCTGAGCGCCGCCTCGCGCACCGCCCACGGCCCCGCCCAAGCGCTGGAGGTCCTCGGCCTGTACGCCCGCTCGGTCGAGGGGGCACTGGCCGCCACCGCCGTCCAGGTTCTCGTCGACTGCCACAGCCACTTGCTCATCTACAGCAGCGCCGGCCACCCCCCTCCCGTCCTTCTGCACCCGGACGGCTCCAGTGAGCTGCTCGACCAGGCCACCGACCCACCGCTGGGCGCCCGCCCGGAACACGTTCCCCGCCCCCAGGCCACGACGACCTACGCCCCCGGCGACACGCTCGTCCTCTACACCGACGGGCTGATCGAACGCCGTGGTGAGGACATCGACGTCGGCCTGAGCCGGCTGACCGCCACGCTCGCCACCTGTGCCGAGTTCGGCGCGGAACACCTTGCCGACGCCCTCCTCGCCCGCCTCGGCCTCACCAGCGGCGCCAACGACGACATCGCCATGGTCGTCGTCCGCCTGGATCGAAGGCACCCGACGCCGACCCGGTGACCATCTCGCGTTCGCGGGCACCGGGTCGGCACGTCTTTCAGGTCCTGGTTCCGACACTGAGATTTTCCTCAGAACTCCCTGAACGGGTTGAGGCACACAAGGTGGCCGGGGACGATCGTCTTGACGATCACCACACGATGGTCATTCAAGCGGATGATCCGGATCACCACGTGGCGGTGCACGAAGAAGCAGAACAGGTGATGCCGGTTCAGCCGGAAGTGGTGGATGTGGTTCTGGTCGCCGAACCCGTGGCCCGGCCGGACCTCGCCGAACCCGAACCCGTTGCCTTGGCCGTGGTCGCCCTGCCCCCCGTTGCCGGGTCCCGAAGGCGGTCCGGGTGGCGGCGTGGTGCCGGTGGTGGGCGGGGTCGGGTTGGGTTGCGGCATGGTGCCGGTCATGGGCGGGGTCGGGTTGGGTTGCGGCATGGTGCCGGTCATGGGCGGAGTCGGGCCGGGTTGTGGATCTGCCATAGCAGGCGCCGCCCCCGTGAAGGCCACCCCGGCTGCCAAGAGGGGGATGATCGTGGCTGTTGAGAGACGCATGGCACGTGACCTCCTGACCGGGTTTGCACCATATGTCGTTCACGTGTACGTATCTGGGGCCCTCAGAGATTGCGCTGGTGGCCCGTCCCGGGCGACGGTGCCACCTGGGCGACGTAAGGGGAGCCCCCGCACCGCCCGGATCGCGCCAAGAACCCCCCGGTGGCGCGTTGTCGGCCGCGGGAGTGGCCGACACGCGACGACAACCCCGGAGGGCGAACGGAACTCGCAGCTCCGTTCGATAAGGTGATCGGCCCGCAGCAGGGTGCGCCGGTCTGACCAGCCGGCCGCGCTGCCGCGGGCAGTAGCTGATCCGGCCGGACACCAGAGACCGTCGGCCGAGGGGTGATAGGGGGTGTCCGTGCGGCACATCGCGCATGGTGGGGATTCGGGGGCACTGGCGTTCGCGGTGCTCGGGCCGCTGCGCATCCGCGGCGGCGGCGGAGCCGACCGCCCGGCGGAGATCAAACCGGGCTCGCCACAGCAGCAGGCAGTGCTCGCGCAGCTGCTGCTCCGCCCCGGGTCGGACGTACCCATGTGGGACCTCGTCACCGACGTCTGGGGCGACGACCCGCCGGACGGCGCGATCGCCAATCTGCGGACCTACGCCTGGCGGCTGCGGCGGCTCCTGGAGCCGGACCCGGCCGTACCCCGGTTCCTGGTGTCGGCGGGCGGTGGCTACCGCCTCGACGTGCCCGGCTGTTCCGTCGACGCCCTGGTGGCCGCGGAGCTGGCCGAGCGGTCGGGGACGGCTCGGGCCGCCGGGCGGCTCGCCGAGGCCGCCGGACTCGTCGAGGATGCCCTCGGTCTGTGGCAGGGCGGGCCTCTGGCGCGGGTGCCCGGCCCGTTCGCCGACCGTCAGCGCGAGCGCTGGGGCGTGGCCGCCGCGAAGCCGAACGTGGACGGCAGTCCTTCGCCGATGTCGGTCCAGTGGGCGCCCGCGTCGTCGCTGCGGTACACCCCCCAGTGG
>NZ_JBSGDB010000500.1:0-6052 GCF_053602155.1 Streptomyces sp. NPDC004561 | reverse complement strand
GGCGAGGCTGTGTGGATTGCGGGGCGCCAGTCACGCGTCCCAGTCTCCTGTCCGTAGGTGACTCAGATGCGGAAGGTCACACGGTAGCCAGCCGCGCCCTACCTGCAAGCCCGGTCCTTCAGGGCCGGGTCAAGTTGACGAATCAGTCAGGCAGACGGTCCAGCAGCCAGGTGCACAGTTCCTCGGTGATGGCGGTGTGGCCGGTGTTGGCCGAGGCGCAGATGAAGTCGTCGGCATCGCTCTCCGACGGGTCGGCTTCGTCGATGTCGAGGTAGAGGTTCTTCTGCTGGTCGATGTCGCGGATGGAGACCGCGCTCACCGACGGGACGAAGCAGACGTGCTCGTGGCGCAGGTCGACCTGGGCGCCGAACTTCTCGAGCATGTCGGCGAGGATTCCGTACGACCGCAGGGTGCCGCCCGGTGCTCCGTCGGTCTCGGGGAAGCCGCTGGTGGTGATCGTCTTCTCGGCCTTGGGGAAGCGCCGCTTGAGGTCGGCGACGACGACGTCGCGGCCCTGCGCCTGGGTGGAAAAGACGGTGCCGGGGTAGATGCGCTGGACGCTGAGGGCGGTGTCGCCGGGCGGGATCTCCAGGCCGGTGCCGTCACCACGGCCGTTGGCGAGCGCCAGGATGCGGGGGATACGGGGCCAGGATCCGACCTCCTGCAGCTTCTGGAGGAACTCGGTGCGCTCGGGGGCAATGCCGATCGAGCCGGTGCTGGGGTCGTAGTGGCGCCAGAGCATCTGCCGGGCCGCGGGGCTGTTCATCTGCCGGGCGAAGTCGTTCGGGACCGGGATGAAGTGCGCGAACGCCTGGAGCCCGATGGGGATGACGGCGCCGCGGTGCGGGCTGTCGTAGGAGAAGTAGAGCCGTGCGCGGTGGTCGATGCCCTGCGCCTCCATCCTGGAGAGCGCATAACGGGTGATCAGACCACCCATGCTGAACCCGCCCACCGCCAGTCCGGCGTCGCCCGTCTGCTCGGCGAGCGTCCGCATGATCGCGGCCGTCGCAGCCTCCGCGTTGTCCAGGATGGAGGCCGTCCGCTCCTCGAAGCCGAGCAGGATCACGTCCCGGCCCCGCCTGCGCATCTCGGTGATCAGCGGGTGGCCGCCGTCGGCTCCGTTCAGGCCCTGGTACAGCCATTTCAGGTCGCTGCGGCCGAGGTTGAAGCCGTCGGCCATGATGACCGGCCGCATGATGCCCTGGTTGTGCTCGCCGTAGTAGACGTGGGCGAAGCCGTTCGGGAGCTGCCACTCGTCGTCGGGCTTGGGGACCGGTACCGGTCTCTTCGGTGCGGTGGCGAGCGGATCGCCGATGGTGAACTCGCCGACCTGCTGTTCGGCCGTCTCTTCGGACTGTGGGGACATGGGGTCGCTCCTCATGCACGTGGGGGCACGCGAGGGCAGCCGACAGCGCACAGGCGTACGTATCGGACTGCCGACGGTGTGGAGACACCCTCATGATCACCAGACCTTGGCGCTTTCATCGCGGGACGGTGGCGGTTTCACCCGTTCGCGGAAGGATCCGCCCGCTCGCCGAAGCGGTCGGCCCAGTGTCGGTGGAGCAGCCCGTGCGCATGTGCCACGCGGCGGTCTCGTCGGCCACTGCTCAGCCGGTGTCGATGGTCGGCTACGGGCGCTGGATCGTCCCGTCCGCCGAGATGCGGGCGGCGTCCGAGCCGAAGTCCTCCTCCGACACGTCGGAGACGAGGTCGATCCCGTCGCCGCCCGGCTCCGGTGTGCCCGGCGCCACGATCCGGGTCGGGCGCAGGCGGCCGGACGCGTAGGTGCCGTCGGC
This sequence comes from Streptomyces sp. NPDC004561, assembly GCF_053602155.1. NCBI lineage: Bacteria > Bacillati > Actinomycetota > Actinomycetes > Kitasatosporales > Streptomycetaceae > Streptomyces > Streptomyces sp. NPDC004561. The sequence continues at coordinate 4,256 of NZ_JBSGDB010000500.1, read as the reverse complement.
GCGGAGGGTGACTTGCAGTACGCCGCTGGTGGAGAGCGTGCCGCCGAGGCCGAGTACCTTGTACCCCGAGAAGTTGCCCAGGCTGTAGGCGATCAGTCGGCCCTTGTAGAACTCCATTCCCCGCATCACGTGCGGGCCGCTGCCCACGACGAGGTCGGCGCCGGCGTCGATCACCGCATGGCTGAAGCGGTGGCTGTCGCCGCGGTTCTCGCCGAGGAAGTACTCGGTTCCGGGCTCCACATGGGTGCGGTCCGAGCCCTCCGCGCCGGCGTGCATCGTGACGATCACGATGTCCGCCATCTTCGCGGCGCGAGCGGTGAGTCGCTGCGCCGCCGGGATGTCCGTGAGATCGTTGGCCCCTCGGTCGGGAGCGAACCCGACCAGTGCGACCCGGATGCCGTTGACCCGCTGGATGGTGATCTGGCCCAGGCGCCCGGTGAACGGCAGGTTCACCGAGCGCAGGGCTGCGAACGTCTGGCGCCGCCCCTCCGCCCCGAAGTCGTCGATGTGGTTGTTGGCCACGTTCATCACCGTGAATCCGGCCTTCTTGAGCCAGTGGCTGTAGGACGGAGGGGCGTGGAACGCGAAGCAGTTCGGGCTGTCGTCGTCGCACTTGCTGGAGCCGTCGGTGGTGAGCGTTCCCTCCAGGTTCCCGAGCACCACGTCACCGACGAGCAGGTCCTGGACAGGATCGAAGAACGAAGCGCCGTCGTCGGGCGGCAGATCGTCCGGCAGCGAACCCATGACGACGTCCCCTACGGCGGTGATCCGCACGTTGCCGGTGGGGCGGATCCGTACGGTAGGGCGCGGCGGTGCCGGCGCCCCGGACGCCGTGGTCCTGGTCGTCCGTAGAGGGGTCTGTGCGGAGCCGATGGACCTTTCACCCTCGGATCCGTCGTGGAAAACGAACGCCGCAACGACCACCACGCCGATCCCGACCAGGCTGAGGACGAACGGCCGGTGACGGCGCACGGCTTTCCACCGCTCACGCCGCTGCTGGGCGGATCCTCCGCCAGACCTGATCATCAGCTCATGTTACGAAATAACCGCCCATTCTTCGCGGAGATCAGCCACTGGCGTGTTCGGCGGCCGCCTGGCTTTCCCTGTGGACGTCAAGTCGATCCAGGAACACGAGGTACGCCGGTGGTCATGCGGGGTCCGCAACGGCAGGTGGCGATGGGTGTGGGACGGCGGGTGCCGGTGCGAACTGGGCGGCCTGGGCGTCGAACATCGCGGCGTAGCGCCCACCGGCAGCCATCAGTTCTTCATGACTGCCGTGTTCGGCCAGCCGGCCCTGGTGCAGGACGTAGATGCGGTCCGCGTGCCGGACGCCGGACATGCGGTGGGTGACCAGAACGACGGCCCTGTTCGGGGCGGCGAGCCGGCGGATGCGGTCGAAGGCGGCGATCTCCGCTTCCGGGTCGCGGGCGGACGTGGGCTCGTCCACGATGAGGACGCCGTCGGCCGCCGAGGTGGAGTCGCGCCAGTGGGTGCGGGCCAGGCCGATCTTCTGCCACTCGCCGCCTGACAGTTCGCTGGCGCCGCGGAACATGCGCGCCAGCAGGCTTTGCAGACCGTCGGGGAGTTTGCCGATGACGGGTCCGGCCCCGGCGTAGTCGACGGAAGGCTGCAGGTCCTGAGGGTCGGCCGCATGGGCGGGCCGGCCGATCCGGATGTTCAACGCCGCGGTGACGGGCCAGCGTTGAAAGTCCTGGGTGAGCAGTGCGACACGGTCGAAGAGGTGGGAGCGGTCCAGGGACACCATTTCGGCATCACCCCACAGCACGGTTCCGCTCTGGGGCAGCAGCAGACCGGACAGCACCTTCATCAGAGTGCTCTTGCCGGAGCCGTTCTCGCCGACCACGGCGGTGACCGAGCCCATGGGCAGCGCGAGCGACACACCGTCCAGTGCAGGGGTCTCGCGGTCCGGGTAATGGTAGGTGACCTTGTCGAGGACCACCTGCTTCACCCGCGTCGGCACGGGATCGCCGCCCTGGGGGATGGCCCGCTGTGCGGCCTCGTTCAGGAAGCGGGCGTGATCGCGGACGTAGAGGGACTCCTCGTGCAGCTGATTCACGTTCATCACCAGGGCGCCCAGGCTCGCCGAGCCGGAGCGGACGGCGATGACCGCCGTCCCGGCCACGGCCAGACTCATGTGTCCGCTCATGATGAGCAGGAACATGGTCCCGTACGTCGCCGCCATGGCCAGACCGGACATCGCGGCGGCGACCCACTCGGTGGTGGCCTTGCTGGAGGCCAGCCGCTCCTGCTCTGCCTCGGCGCTCTCGGCCATGCGTTTGTACCGGCTGAGCAGGAACGAGCCGACGGCGTGGATGCGCACCTCCTGAGCCGCGGTGCGCTCGGTCAGCAGATTGCCGATGAGGCGGCTGGCGCGTACGTGCTCGATCCAGCTCATCACCGACACATAGCGCTCTTGCGCCACGCGCATGGCGCCCCAACCACGTGGGGCGGCGATCAGGATCAGCATGGGCAGCAAGGCCGGGTGCAGAACGGTGAGCACGCCGGCCGTTGCGATCAATGAGATCGTGCCGTTCAGGGCGGCGACAGAGGCACTGATCATGCGGCGGGCGGAAGCCGCACCGTACTGGGCCACGTCGATCAGCCTGCGGAAGTCCGGGTCCTCGATGGCCTCCAGCTCGACCGAAGCGGCGGCGGCCAGGTACTGAGTCGTGGCGATCCGCTCGACGAGAGGTTCCAGGCGGCCCGCCCGTGAGGTGGACCATCCCGCGAGAGCGGAGTTCACCACCGCGATCCCCGCGGCGGCGAGCAGGCCCGGAATCACCGCGTGCAACCGCTGCACCGCCGTGCCGGAGCCGAGGAGTGCGTGCATGACCGCGTTCACCGCGAGCAGCCCGACGGCTGCCGTGATCCCTTGCCCGATCTCGCCGTAGGTGACGGCGAGCAAGGCACGCCGGTCCGCGGACCACGCCATCCGCAAGGTCGTCCCGACCAGCCTCGGCATGGAGCGCAGGGCGGACAGCATGGTCAGGTCGAGGCCCGCGTGCTCGTGTTGGGACCACCCCATGTCGTAGCGCAGAGGCCCCCCGAACAGCTCGTGTTCGGCATCGGAGACCTGTGGCTCGACCATCCGCACACGCCCGAAGAACCTCTTCACAGGGCACCTCCTCGCGCAGGCCGGCCAATCGCCCGGCAGGCGAGCGCGTGGGGGAGGTGCTCGGCAACGGCGGGGGTGCAGGGGGCGCGGTCCGGCGGAGGTTGCTCCGTCGACACCCAGTAAGTGCTCTCGTCCTCGCGGTCGTACGGCTCGCCCGCCCATGTCTGCGGCAAGGACACGCCGGTGATCGCAATCAACAGGGGGTGCTGCTCCTCGCAAGTCACCTGGATCCCTCCCCTGGGGCCGTGCCGCACCTGGATGGCTCGGCGTGCACGGTCTAACGACGCTCGGGGCCAATCGAACGCGCTCGATTCCGGACGCCAACGGCCCCGGTCGCAGCAAGGGCGCGTAGGCCTGGGCACCGTGCTGAGGCTGCCGTCCGGCGCTGCGCGGTGTCCGAAACGCCGATGCTTGAAATGCCTGTGGCGATTGAGGCTTTGGGCGCTGCCGTCCGGCCGCCTCCTGCGGAACGAGAGGCCCCGGACTCGGACTTGGCCGGTCCAGGTGAAGCTTTGTGCGGCATGGGGGGTGGGTGTCGGCACGTGGGCGGTAAGCGCGCGTCAACGCGGCCTGGCATGCGCCGATTAGAGCATTCGAACGAGTTAAATGTGAGGCTAAATCAGAGGTTAAGGATGCTAGGGTTGGTGCATGGCAACCGAGGAAGAGCTCTTCGCCTCCGTCGACGCGCTGCTGGAAGAGGAACCGCAGCTGCCGCCGCCCGCCGAACGAGCCCGGCTCCGCGAAGCAGCCGGCATCACTCAGGCACGCCTCGCGCAGGCACTGAAGACGACCACGCAGACCGTGAAGAACTGGGAGAACGGCCGTACCGAGCCGAAGCCTCCGCGCCTGGAGGCCTATCAGCGTCTGCTGAGCGGCTGGGCGGCGAAGTACCCGGCACACGGCACACCCGCCCCGGCCGCCATGCCCCAGTCGAAGCCGGAGCCGACGGTGGTCACGGACACGCCCGCCGCCCCCGCCGTACCCGAGACGCGGGCCGCTGTTCCGCCGGAGGCGCACGCAGAGCCGGGTGCGGCACAGCACTCGGCCGCTCGCCGTCCGGCGACGTCGGCGTCATGCCCGGTCACCAGCCGCTGCTCGGTGTGCTGGAGTCGGGCCCGGT
>NZ_JBSGDB010000499.1:0-6074 GCF_053602155.1 Streptomyces sp. NPDC004561 | reverse complement strand
CCCGCGAGATCCGTCGTTCGGTCCGGAGCTTCGGGTTTCCGTGCTGCAGCGTGGCCAGTTGGTAGGCGGTGGGCAGGGTGGTGGTGTTGCCGTGCCGGGCGGGCGACGGGGACACCCTCGCGGCCGCCGGGTCGGACTCCGGCGGGGCCGACGGACGGGGGGTGGGCCGGGAGTCCGGCGCGGCCCGCGCGCTGCCCCCGCCCCGCCCGCTGCCCCGGTCCCGGCCGACGTCCGTCCGTATCCCCTCCCTGGGCGTCGACGCCCCGGTCACGGCCGTCCGGCTCGACGGCGACCGGCGGCTGGAGACGCCCCCGGTCGGCAGGCCGAAGCTGGTCGGCTGGTACGAGGGCGGTCCCACCCCGGGCGAGTCCGGCACCGCGATCGCCGTCGGCCACCGTGACACCGCGACCGGGCCCGCCGTGTTCGCCGCGCTCGCCCAGCTCAAACCCGGCAAGCCGATCGAGGCCCGCCGCGCGGACGGCCGTACCGCCGTCTACACCGTGGACCGGGTGAAGGTCTTCGACAAGTCCGGCTTCCCCGACAAGGAGGTGTACAGCCCGGCCCGGCGCCCGGAGTTGCGCGTGCTCACCTGCGGGGGCCTGTTCAGCCGGCGCACGGGCTACACGAGCAACGTGGTGGTCTTCGCCCATCTGACCGCCACCAGATGACGACGCGGCGCGGGCGTCCCCACCCGAACCCGGGCCCGCCGGCCCGAACCCCGTCGTCCGCTTCCCGTCCCGCCTGCGGTGCGGCGCCGGATGCCGGGGCCGCTCTTCCACGGCAGGGCGCATTCCGTTAACTTCCGTGACCCACAGGCCCCGTGCGACCCGCGCGGGGCTCAGGACCACGGAGCAGCGGCGCTCCGTACAGCCCCCGGGGCGGCAGTCATGACACGCGCCATCGCACTGCACGACGTGAGCAAGTCCTACGGCCGCGGCCCGCGCGTGGTCGACCGGCTCTCGCTGGACATCGCGCCCGGTGAGTTCCTGGTGCTGCTGGGCCCGTCCGGCTGCGGGAAGTCCACCGTGCTGCGGATGATCGCCGGCCTGGAGGACATCGACGCGGGCGACCTGCTCCTGGACGGCGAGTACGCCAACCACTGGCAGCCCTCCGAGCGGGCCATGGCCATGGTCTTCCAGAACTTCGCCCTCTACCCGAACATGACCGGCCGCGACAACATCGGCTTCCCGCTGCGCATCGAGTCCCCCGGCGCCGACCCCGGCCCGCGCGTCACCGCCACCGCCCGCATGCTCGGCATCGAGGACCTGCTCGACCGCTTCCCGAGCCAGCTGTCCGGCGGGGAACGCCAGCGGGTGGCGATGGGCCGGGCGATCGCCCGCCACCCCTCTGCCTTCCTGATGGACGAGCCGCTGTCCAACCTCGACGCCAAGCTCCGCAACCATCTGCGCGCCGAGATGTCCCGGCTGACCCGGGAGCTGGGCGCCACCACGGTGTACGTCACCCACGACCAGGCCGAGGCGATGTCCCTCGGCGACCGGGTCGCCGTGCTGCGCGGCGGGGTCCTCCAGCAGGTCGGCACCCCCCGCGAGGTCTACGCGCTGCCCCGCAACGTCTTCGTCGCCGCCTTCATCGGCACCCCGCGCATCAACCTGCTGCGCGGCCTGGTCCGCGCCCCGCTCGACGGCGCCATGACCATCAGCCTCGGCAAGCAGGCGCTGCGCCTGCCCGACCCCCTGTGCCTGGACCACCGGTTGCTGCGGGTGCAGCAGGGCCGCGAGGTCGTCGTCGGGCTGCGCTCCGAGGCCGTACGCATCGCCAGGCACAGCTCCGCCCGGCCCGGGGAGGTGGCGATCACCGGGCTGGTGGAGCACGTCGAGTTCCAGGGGCACGAGACCCTCGTCCACTTCGACACCGGCTCCCGTCCCGCCGTCGTGCCCGAGCTGGAGGCCCCGCGCCCGGCCGCCCGGCCCCCGCGCCGGAGCCGCGGGGAGGGGCCGACCGTGCTGGACCGGCTGCGGGAGCGGGCGGGCTCGCTGCGGGCCGGGCCGGTGGTCGTCCTGGACCATCCGGCCGACGCCGAGCCCGCACCGCCGGAGGGCCGGCTCCCCGGCGACCTGGTGGTGCGCACCACCCCCGACATCCGGCTGCGGCACGGCATGCAGGTCCCGCTCCTCGTCGACCTGGCCCATCTCTTCGTCTTCGACCGGCACGGCGACCGGATCTGCCCGTCCCCCGACCGGCTGCCCGACCTGGACGCGTGAGCGCCCGGCGCGGCGGTCATGATGTCCCGGGACGTCTGGCGCCGGAAAACTATCATCGCTAGTTTGTGTGCCGGACGACCAGACCCGCCGGAAGGAAGCAGCATGAAGGCACACGACGGCCTGTACATCGACGGGGCGTGGCGCCCCGCCGGGACCACGGACGTGATCGAGGTCGTGAACCCGGTCGACGAGCAGGTCATCGGCCGGGTCCCGGCCGGAGGCCCGCTGGACGTCGACACCGCCGTCCGCGCGGCCCGCGCCGCCCTTCCCGGCTGGGCCGCCACACCCCCGGCCGAGCGCGCGGCACGCCTGGCCGCCCTCCGGGACGTCCTCGTGGCCCGCAAGGACGAGATCGCCGAGACGGTCACCGCCGAACTGGGCTCGCCGCTCGCCTTCTCCCAGGCGGTGCACGCGGCCGTGCCCATCGCGGTCGCCGGCTCCTACGCCGAGCTGGCCGCCTCCCACCCCTTCGAGGAGCGGGTCGGCAACTCCACCGTCCTCCAGGAGCCCGTCGGGGTGGTCGGCGCGATCACCCCCTGGAACTACCCCCTGCACCAGATCGTCGCCAAGGTCGCCCCGGCGCTCGCCGCGGGCTGCACGATCGTCCTCAAGCCCGCCGAGGACACCCCGCTCACCGCCCAGCTCTTCGCCGAGGCGGTCCACGAGGCGGGCGTGCCGGCGGGCGTGTTCAACCTGGTCACCGGCCTCGGACCGGTCGCCGGGCAGGCCCTCGCCGAGCACCCCGGCGTGGACCTCGTCTCCTTCACCGGCTCCACCGCGGTCGGCAGCCGCATCGGCGCGGTCGCCGGCGCCGCCGTGAAGAGGGTGGCGCTGGAGCTGGGCGGCAAGTCCGCCAACGTCATCCTGCCGAGCGCCGACCTCGCCAAGGCGGTGAACGTCGGCGTCGCCAACGTGATGTCCAACTCCGGGCAGACCTGCAGCGCCTGGACCCGCATGCTGGTCCACCGCGACCGGTACGACGAGGCCGTCGAGCTGGCCCGGACCGCCGCCGCCAAGTACGGCGACCGCATCGGCCCCGTCGTCAGCGCCAAGCAGCAGGAGCGGGTGCGCGGTTACATCGAGAAGGGCGTGGCCGAGGGCGCCCGGCTGGTCGCGGGCGGGCCCGGATCCCCGCACGAGAAGGGCTACTTCGTCAGCCCGACGGTCTTCGCCGACGTGACCCCCGACATGACGATCGCCCAGGAGGAGATCTTCGGCCCGGTCCTGTCCGTCCTGCGCTACGAGGACGAGGAGGACGCCCTGCGCATCGCCAACGGCACGGTGTACGGCCTCGCCGGCGCCGTCTGGGCGGGTGACGAGGCCGAGGCGGTGGCCTTCGCCCGGCGCATGGACACCGGCCAGGTCGACATCAACGGCGGCCGGTTCAACCCCCTCGCGCCCTTCGGCGGCTACAAGCGGTCCGGCGTCGGCCGCGAACTCGGCACGCACGGACTCGCCGAGTACCTCCAGACCAAGTCCCTCCAGTTCTAAGGAAGTCCGCGAGCCATGGCCGTACGAGCCGCTGTCCTGCCCGCCATCGGCGCCCCCCTGGAGATCACCGGCATCGAGCTGCCCGACCCGGGGCCCGGACAGGTCCGGGTCCGCCTCGCCGCCGCCGGCGTCTGCCATTCCGACCTGTCCCTGACCAACGGCACCATGCGCGTGCCCGTCCCGGCCGTCCTCGGCCACGAGGGCGCGGGCACGGTCGTGGCCGTGGGGGACGGCGTCACCCACGTCTCGCCCGGCGCCCGTGTGGTCCTCAACTGGGCGCCCTCCTGCGGGACCTGTCACGCCTGTGCGCTCGGCGAGGTCTGGCTGTGCGCCAACGCCCTCAACGGCGCCGCCGACGTGTACGCCCGCACCATGGACGGCACCGACCTCCACCCCGGCCTGAACGTGGCCGCGTTCGCCGAGGAGACGGTGGTCTCCGCCGCCTGCGTGCTGCCCCTGCCCGAGGGCGTGCCGCTGGTGGACGCGGCCCTCCTCGGCTGCGCCGTCCTCACCGGCTACGGGGCCGTCCACCACTCGGCGCGGGTCCGGCCCGGCGAGACGGTCGCGGTGTTCGGCGTCGGCGGGGTCGGCCTCGCCACCCTGCAGTCGGCCCGTATCGCGGGCGCGTCCAGGATCATCGCGGTCGACGTCTCCCCGGAGAAGGAGGAACTGGCCCGCGCGGCCGGCGCCACCGACTACGTCCTCGCCTCGGAGAACACCGCCCGCGAGATCCGCGCGCTCACCGGGAGGCAGGGCGTGGACGTCTCCGTGGAGTGCGTGGGCCGCGCGGTCAGCATCCGCGCCGCCTGGGAGTCCACCCGCCGGGGCGGCCGTACGACGGTCGTCGGCATCGGCGGCAAGGACCAGGAGGTGACCTTCAACGCCCTGGAGATCTTCCACTGGGGCCGCACCCTGTCCGGCTGCGTCTACGGCAACACCGACCCGGCCCGCGATCTGCCCGTCCTCGCCGGGCACGTACGCGAGGGCCGCCTGGACCTCTCCGCGCTGGTCACCGAGCGGATCGGCCTGGAGGGCATCCCGGCCGCCTTCGAGAACATGCTCGCGGGCAAGGGCGGCCGGGCACTGGTGGTGTTCTGACGGGTCAGACGACCTTCTCGGGCTTCCGGGGCTTCCCGGGCCGCGGCTCCCCGGCCGCGGCCCGCGCCGCCCGGCCGCCGCGCGCCCGGGACCGCGACACCGCCACACCGGCGAGACACAGGGCCCCGCCCACCAGGGTGAGCCCCCCCGGCACCTCGCCCAGCGCCAGCCAGGACATCAGCACCACCAGCGCGGGTACGGCGTACGTCGTCGCGCCCAACCGGCTGGCGGTGGTGCGGGCGAGGGCGTAGGCCCAGGTGGTGAAGGCGAGCGCGGTCGGGAAGACGCCCAGGTAGACCATGTCGAGGGTGGCCGACACGGGCGCGTGGGCGACCTGGCGCACCAGTTGCCCGGTGAACGGCAGACAGCCCACCGCGCCGACCAGGCACCCGAACGTCGTGACCTGGAGGGCGCTCGCCCGCCCCAGCGCGGGCTTCTGCGCGACGACCCCGGCCGCGTAGGCGCCGGCCGCGAGCAGGCACAGCACCACCCCGAGCACCGAGGAGCCGCCGCCGGCCGACATCGACAGACCCACGGTCACCGCGCCGGCGAAGGACACGGCCATCCCCGCCAGCAGCCTCGGCGGCATCGGATCCCCGAGCAGCCGGGCGCCCAGCAGGGCGATCAGCAGCGGGCCGACGTTCACCACGAGCGCCGCCGTGCCCGCGTCCACCCGCTGCTCGCCCCAGTTCAGGGCGACCATGTAGAACCCGAACCAGAGCACGCCCGACAGCAGGATCCCGCGCCAGGCCGACCTGGGCGGCAGGCCTTCCCGGCGTACGGCCGAGATGATCCCCAGCGCGAGGGCGCCCGAAGCCAGCCGCCCGAGCGCCAGCGCGCCCGGCGAGTACGCGGTTCCCGCGCTGCGGATCGCCACGAAGGCGGAGGCCCACAGCACGACCGTGACGGCGGCGGCGCCGGTGGCGAGCAGCTGCGGACGGGTCCTGACGGAGTTCATCATGCTCCCGAGGCTAGGTGTGGGCTCGTGCACCGGCTGGCGGAAATCGGACGGCGAGCGCTCCGAGAAGGGAGGCGCGCGACGCGTCACGTCGGAGCCGCACCTGGCGGATCCACCCTTCGGCCGCGCTCAACGCAGCCTCTCCGGCGGGATACCGAGCAGCGCCGAGAACTCCCGCTCGCCCGACGCGGTCACCTTCACCGCGCGTTCCGACCCCACCCGCACGCACCACCCGGCGTCCAGCGCGTGCCGGCACAGCGCGGCCCCCGCCGTCCCCGCGAGGTGCGGGCGCCGCTCGGTCCAGT
>NZ_JBSGDB010000498.1:0-6206 GCF_053602155.1 Streptomyces sp. NPDC004561 | reverse complement strand
CGCTGACCGCCGGAGAACTCGTGCGGGAAGCGGTTGAAGTGCTCCGGGTTGAGACCGACGATCTCCAGGAGTTCCCGGACCCGCTTCTCGCGGCCGCCGGGCGGGTTGACGTCGTTGATCTCCATCGGACCGGAGATGATCTTGCCGACCGTCTGCCGCGGGTTCAGCGACGAGTACGGGTCCTGGAAGATCATCTGGATCTCGGAGCGGATCGGCGCCAGCGCCCTGCGACCCGCGTGGGTGATGTCCTGACCCCGGTACGTGATCGTGCCGCCGGTCGGCTCCAGCAGACGGGTGATCAGCCGGCCGGTGGTCGACTTGCCACAGCCCGACTCACCGACCAGACCGAAGCTCTCACCGGCGTGCACGGTCAGGTCGATGCCGTCCACGGCCTGGACCTGACCGATGGTGCGGCGGATCGGGAAGCCGCCCTTGACCGGGAAGTGCTTGGTCAGCCCCGAGACCTGAAGCAGCGGCTCCCCGTCCGCGCCGGTGCCCTCGGTGCGCGGGGCCGGGAGGACCAGGTCCTCTTTCATGACGGTGTCCTCCTATGACGACCTAGCCCAGTCGGGGCTTGATCTCCTCGATGAAGATGGTCCGCTTCTGGTCGGCGGTGAGATGGCAGGCCGACGCCCGGTCGGGGGCGAGCAGCGGCCGCTCGTTCACACAGCGCCCGTTGCCCTCCACCCGGTCCTGGAAGGTGCAGCGGGGGTGGAAGCGGCAGCCGGACGGCGGGGTGAGCAGGGAGGGCGGGGTGCCCGGGATCGGGGACAGCTGCGCGCCCGGGTCGGAGTCGATGCGCGGCATCGAGTTCAGCAGGCCCCAGGTGTAAGGGTGTTGGGGCGAGCGCAGCACCTGGTCGGTCGTGCCCCGCTCCACCGCGCTGCCGGCGTACATCACCATGATGTCGTCGGCCATGTCGGCGATCACCCCGAGGTCGTGGGTGATGAAGACGATGCCCGATCCGAACTCCTGTTGCAGGTCCTTCAGCAGGTCCAGGATCTGCGCCTGGACCGTCACGTCCAGGGCCGTCGTCGGCTCGTCGGCGATCAGCAGGTCGGGGTCGCAGACCAGCGCCATCGCGATCATCGCGCGCTGGCGCATACCGCCGGAGAACTGGTGCGGGTAGTCCTTCGCCCGCTGCCGGGGGTTGGGGATGCCGACCTTGCCGAGCATCTCCACGGCGCGTTCCCAGGCGGCCTTCTTGGAGGCGCCGTTGTGCTTCATGTACGGCTCGGCGATCTGCCGGCCGACCGTGTAATAGGGGGAGAGCGCGGTGAGCGGGTCCTGGAAGATCATGGCGACCTTGTTGCCGCGCAGCTTCTCGAGCTCCGACTCGCGGGCCGTCGTCAACTCCTGCCCGTCCAGCAGGATCTCGCCCTCGACCGTGGTGAACATGGGGTTGTGCAGACCGAGGACGGTCAGGTTCGTCACCGACTTGCCCGAGCCCGACTCGCCCACGATGCCGAGGGTGCGGCCCCGCTCCAGGTCGAACGAGAGCCCGTCCACGGCCCGTACGACGCCGTCCTCGGTCTTGAAGCTGACGTGCAGGTCCCGCACCGAGAGCAGGGGACCGGTGCCGGCCGGGATCGGAGCACCGGCTTCCTTGGTCAGAGTGGTCACGACAGTGCTCCTAGGACAGCCGCACGCGCGGGTCGATGAAGGCGTAGGCGGCGTCGACGATGATGTTGAACAGCAGGATCATGGTGGCCGAGAACAGCATCACACCGAGCAGCAGCGGCAGATCGCTGAAGAAGACGGACTGCACGGCGAGGTTGCCGAGGCCCGGCAGGCTGAAGGTGTACTCGGTGATGATGGCGCCGCCGAGCAGCGAGCCCAGGTCGATGCCGAAGATGGTGACGATCGGGATCAGCGAGCCGCGCCAGGCGTAGCGGAAGAAGACGTACCGCCGGGACATGCCCTTGGCGCGGGCGGTGCGGACGTGTTCCTCCTGGAGCTGTTCGATCATCGCGGACCGTGCCATACGGGTGTACTGCGCGGCGAAGATCGTGGAGAGGACGACCCAGGGAATGATCAGCCCGGCGAACCAGGAGACGGGGTCCTGGGTGATCTCGTTGTAGGCCGGCTTGTCGAACCAGTGCGTCTGGTAGACGAGAAGGGCCAGGGCCAGCGGGCCGAGGAAGTAGATCTGCAGCGAACTGATGACCATGGCGCCCGCGGTGGCCGTCTTGTCGATCATCGTGCCGCGCCGCCAGGCGGCGAGCAAGCCGGTGCCGAGGCCGATGACGAGGAAGCACACGGCCGCGCCCAGGGTGAGCGACACGGTGGTGGGCAGGCGGTCCATCAGCGTGCCCCAGACCTGCTCGTTGGTGTGGTACGAGTAGCCGAAGCACGGGGCCGGGCACGGTCCCTGGGCGAACTGGTTGCTGCCCACGAAGAGGTTGTGCAGGAAGATCCAGTACTGCTCGGTGATGGGTTTGTCCAGGCCGAGCACATGGTGGATGTTCGCGATGCTGTCCGGGTTGCAGGTCTTGCCGCACATCAGCAGCGCCGGGTCCCGGGGCACCCCGAAGAACAGCACGAACGTGACGATGCTCAGCAGGAACAGAATGACGACGGCACCGATGATCCGGCGGACGAGGAAGCGCAGCATGACAGGGCAGCTCTCAGACGTCGACGGTCCGGGCGGTACCCGGCGCTCCCCCTCGGTGGGGGCGCGCCGGGTACCGGCAGGGGACGGTTACTTGATGTACAGGCGACGCGGGTCGACGCCGCCGATCACGTCGTCGTAGTCCAGGCCGCCGACCTTGGAGCCGGCGATCTGAACCTGCTTGTAGTACGCGGTCGGGACGACGTTGACGACGTCCTTGACGATGTACTGGTCGAGCTTCTCCCACTCCGCCGCGGACTTGACCGGGTCGGTGATGGTGTTGATCCGGTCGATCTCGCTGTTGATCTTCGGGTCGTTGACCTGGGAGTAGTTCTGCGCGCCGTCGGCGATCACGCGGCCGTCGTACAGCGGCGGGAGCACGGTCGAGGCGGACGGCCAGTCGGCACCCCACGCGGTGTGGAAGATGTCGTAGTTGTTGTTCAGCTTGGAGACCTGGTCGTAGTAGGTCTCGGCCGGGATCTCCTGGCGCTGGACGTTGAAGCCGGCCTTCTGCAGGCCCGCCGCCATGGCGGTGGAGTACTGCTGGCCCTCGGGGGTGTTGATGTAGCCGAAGGTCAGCTTCATGCCGAGCTTGCCGGCCTTCTTCAGCAGGTCCTTGGCCTTCGCCGGGTCACCGGCGGGCGCCTTCTTCTTGCCCCACGGGTCGAAGGAGGGGTCGTAGCCGGAGACGGTCGGGGAGATCAGGCCGCCCGCGACCTCCATGGCGTCGGTGCCGCCGTAGGCGCGCACGAACGGGGTGACCGGCAGGGCGTAGGCGATGGCCTCGCGGATGTTCTTGTCCTTCATGGCCGGGTGGCTCATGTTGATGTTCATCTGACCCACGTACGGCTGGTAGCCGGCGACCGTGCGGGTCTTCATCTTGGGGTCGCGCAGCACCTGGGACAGGTTGCCCGCGTCGACCTGGTTGTTGAAGCTGATGCCGGTCGCGTCGGCACCGCTGTCGGCGAGCAGCGCCTTGGTGGACGTCTCGAACTGCTGGTTGAACGTGATGTTGAACTGGTCCACGTACTGGTGGCGGATCGGGTCCGTCTTCGCGTCCCAGTTGGGGTTCTTGACCAGCACCATCGACTTGCCGGACTTGAACGACTGGATCTTGTACGGGCCGGTGACCAGCGGGGCCTTGTCGTACTTCTCCTTGGTGTCGCCCTTCTCCGAGACCACCGCGTAGCCCGCCATCGCCAGCGCGTAGGGCAGGTCGGGGTGCGGGGTCTTGAAGTGGAAGACGATGGTCTTGTCGTCCGGGGTCTCCAGGACGGAGTTGGGCAGGTGCTTGCCCTTGTACGGGCCGCCCGGCAGCAGCTTGCGGTAGGTGGCGCCGGCCGAGTTGGCCAGCCACTGCTGGAGGTAGGTCGGGCCCTGGTTGATGAACGGCGCGAAGAGCCGCTCGACGCTGTGCCGGACGTCCTTGGACGTGATCGGGGTCCCGTCCTGGAACTTGATGCCGTCCTTGAGCGTGTACTTCCAGGTCTTGCCGCCGTCGGTGGTGGTACCCGAGTCGGTGGCGAGGTCGCCGACCACCTCGTGCTGGTGGCCGTCGTTGCTCGTGGCCTTGTAACCTGTGAGGCCGCGGTGGATCAGCGTCGCCAGGGAGCCCTCGTCGGAGACGTAGATCTGGGCCGGGTCGAGGTGGGCGTAGCTGTCACGCTGCAGCACCTCCATCGTGCCGCCGGGCTTGGCGCCGGGCACGTCGGCCGCCGGGCCGGTGGAGTCCGACGCGCCACCGAACTTGATGGACGCCTGCTGGCGTTTGGCGTCCTGCTGGTCCTTCTTGTCGTTGCTGCCACTGTCGCTGCCGCCCTTGCTGCAACCGGTGAGCACGAGAGCTCCGGCCGCGAGCACGGAGAGTGCGCCGTATACGTGGCGTCCGCCCCTACTCATCACGAACATTCCCACCCATCTGTGTGTCACCAGTGCGATCTATGTGGCACCAGTGCGAAAAGGACTGCTGAAACGCAGTGCCGTGCAGTGGAGTTGCCGCGGAACCGATGTTCCGTCGGCCGACGTGCCTGGGTCAGCGCGCGGTCTTGGGATCGAAGGCGTCTCTGACCGAGTCCCCGAGCAGGTTGAACGCGACGACGAAGATGATCATCGAAACGCCGGGGAAGAACATGTAGGTGATGTCGTTCTGCATCACCAGTTCGGTGGACGCCTTGGAGAACATCTGCCCCCAGTCAGGCGTCGGTTCGACGATGCCCACACCCAGGTAGGACAGGCCGGCCTCGGCCGTCACGAATCCGGGGAGCAGGTAAGTCGCCTGCACCAGCAGCGGCGTGACGACGTTCGGCAGGATCTCCCTGCGGATGATCCGCCAGGACGAGGCGCCGCTGACCTTGGCCGCCTCGATGAACTCCCGTTCACGCAGGGCGAGTGCGGTGCCGCGCAGGATACGGCCGAGGCCCATCCAGCCCAGGAACCACTGGACGATGATCAGCGCGAGCACACGGACGTAAGTCGGTGTCTCGTCACGGGGGCTGACGAACAGTGAGACGACGACCGGCATGCTCGCGATGAAGAACAGCTGCGCGGGGAAGGCGAGCAGGAAGTCGATGATCCGGCCGAGGAAGTAGTCGGTCCGGCCGCCGAGATAGCCGGCGGCGACGCCGAGCAGGATGCCGGTGATGACGACCGCGACGGTGACGGCGACCGAGATCATCAGCGAGGTGCGGATGCCGTAGATCAGCTTGGTGAAGACGTCGTAGCCGTTGCCGGGTTCCAGACCGAACCAGAACTCGCTGCTGATACCGCCGTTGGGCTGCACCGGCACGCCGGCGCTGTCGAAGAGGTCGGGACTCTCGTCCGCGTAGACCGTGTACGGGTTCTTGCCGTACAGCTTGGAGATCAGCGGGGCCAGCAGGCCGACCAGGAAGAAGAAGCCCACGACGTAGGCCGAGATCACGCCGGTGCGGTCGCGCTTGAAGCGCATCCACATCAGCTGGCCGGGGGACCGGCCTTCGAGCTTGACGGCCTCGCCCTTCGCCTCCGGCCCTGGTTCGCCGTCGACGACGACCGCAGTTCCGCCGCCCTCAATGTCGATAGGACTTGTCACGGTTCGTCCGTTTCACAGATATGGGTGTGAGTGATGACCGGTACTCCGAGAACGCGCGTAGCCGCAGTCGGACGCGCGTAGTTCTACAGCCGAATCACACCGCTGGAAGCGACGAACTGACCCACCTGGTGTTTGTGACACCGCACATGGGGGTTCCTCCTCATGACTCCACGTGTTCACCAACAAGTGAGAGATGCAGTCCAACCTCCGACACCCCTGACGGAGGATCAGACACCCCTCGTTGCTCGCGAGTCGTCACGCTGTCCCCACAGCGCGTGACCCATTGACCCGAGCGCTACGCGGCTAACTATCTGCCATGAGCCAGGTGGCGACCACCGTCTTTAAATCTCAATTCAGTCACAGCTGGCGGCTAGAACTTCCAAAAATTGGACAAACCGTTCGGTGGGAGAAGGCCGCGAAACGGACGTGTTACATGGCTATCGGTCCAGGATCTCCGCATTTCGGACAACGAACCCGGCTTATCGATCATCGACGGCCGGAAATCGGGTTGCAAAAAGCCCGGGCTCC